>NZ_NQYT01000038.1:0-71894 GCF_009192935.1 Xanthomonas sp. LMG 12461 | reverse complement strand
TCCCGGCCCGTTCTGTGGCCGGCGCGCCCACGCCACCCGTGCTGCCCGGCTTGGTGCCGGCGTAGGTGTGGGGGTGCCGTTGAGGGTCCCGCCGGTGGTCGCCACCGCCGCGGCCGTGCTGCTGCCGCTGCCCAGCGCCACGGCGCCGGCCTGCGCCGCCGCTGCGCCTGCACCCAGCGCCAGGCTGTTGTCGTCGTCGGCATGGGCGAATTTGCCGATGGCGGTGCCGTTGCCGCCTGCGGAAGTGGCCCCGTAGCCAATGGCGGTGCCGTTACCGCCTGCGGAAGTGGCCCCGTAGCCCATGGCGATGCTTTTCTCGCCGCTGGCATCAGCGGCATTGCCGATGGCGATGCCGCTGGAGGCTGTGGATTTAGCCGTGTAGCCCATGGCGATGCTGGCTCCGCCATTGGCATTGGCGGCGTAGCCCATGGCGATGCTTTTCTCGCCGCTGGCATCAGCGGCATTGCCGATGGCGATGCCGCTGGCGGCTGTGGATCTAGCCGTGTAGCCCATGGCGAGGCTGGCTCCGCCATGGGCATTGGCGGCGTAGCCCAGCGCTATGTTGTTGTCGTCGCTCTTGTTTTTCTCGTCGCCCGCCACCGCGCGACTGCCCAGTGCCATCGCATCACTGCCGTACACGGCCGCCGACGACCCAATCGCAGCACTGTTGGCACCTGTGGCCGTCGCATTCACGCCCAGCGCCAGGCTCTTGCCGCCGGTCGCGTTGGCTGCACTGCCAAGCGCCACATCGGCACTGGCACCGCTTTGGGAATTGCCGGCCACCGCTGACTTACCGAGCGCCACCGAATCATCTACGATGGCATTGGCGTCGTTGCCTATGGCGATGGAATTGTCACCCTGTGCCTTGTTATGCGCCTCAAAATTGGAATAGCTGCCGATCCCGATGGCACCGACGCCCGAGGAAACGACAGCATCGCCGACCGCGATGGCACCTCGCGCGGTCGCCTTCAAATTAATACCAAGCGCGATCGAGGACTCTCCGCCTGCCAATACACCACTAGTGCCGGTGCCTACTGCCACGCTATTCGTATCTTGCGCTTCCGCACGATTGCCGATCGCCACTCCGCGCATCCCGCTCGCCGAGGAGCGCACACCGAAGGCGGAAGCGTCATCGCCGGTGGCCTCAACTTGATAGCCAGTCGCAATGGAATGGCCACTCCCAACAATACCGGCACCTGTTACTAGGCTATTTTCATTCAACGCTGCAGCCGTATCGTCAAGCGCCCAGGCTCGCCCCTCGGTCGCCGCGGAGTACGCACCTTCCCCCTTACCGGCGGCGCTCGCGTTATAGCCCTCCGCGATCGCAGTCCCATCGTCATTGGTCGCAGTCTCATCGCCGCTGGAGGTCTTGGCATTGATCCCAAGCGCGTCTGCAGCCGAAGACCAGGCATTCGCAGCGTCGCCAACCGCAATTGCCTTATACGCGTCAACCTGACAATAAGGATTCTTGCTCCAAGACTGACAACCCAACACCCGGAACATCCCACCGTTCTCCACCTGGGCGGCCATCGCCTCACCACTGACGCCGAACATCGCCAACAGGCTCGCAACGAGCAAGCAGGCAGCGACAGATTCTTTAGACTTGGCACCTTGGCCTTTCGACCTACTCTTCGCCAGTTCCGACGCAATCACCCATGCACCGATAGTGCGATTCCACACAACCCTGAATACCCTATTCATTTCGGACCACCTGTAATTTATAGAGCAGAGAAAGTTAGAATTTTGTTGGCGCAGCAACGACGGGGAAGCCTCATCCCGTGCATGAGCGAATGCCCCAAACCGCGCATTCGGCATTGCGCCCGCCAGAAAAAATTTAGAACGTCTTCGACAAGGACACGATGGGAAAACCCCATTCCACACATGGGCGAATGCCCAAAACCGCACGTTCGGCATGACGATCGACAGAAGAAAACTGACACTTCTTCGACAAGGGCAAGACGGGGAAACCCCCAGTCATGCACGAGCCAATACCCAAAATCCGGTCTCTGGCATCGAAAGATTCAGCCGACAGCACAGACGCCATGCGGCTTCAATCTCAGTTTCGCCACCGATGAATGGCGAAGCTGACGTATGATTCGGCGAATAACATCGCGCATGACGGCAGCGGCAACAGGACCCAACAATGGACAGGATCAGAGTCGGTATCGCCGACGACCACCCGATCGTGCTGCTCGGCGTGACCAGCGTGCTGAAGAACACGCCGGGCATCGACCTGCTCTTCAGTTGCGACGGCATCGGCCAGTTGCTGCGTGAGCTCGTCAAACAGCCGGTGGATGTGCTGCTGTGCGACTATGAATTCGAAAGCGACCCGCAAGCCGACGGGCTGCATCTGCTGCAGCGCCTGCGCCGGCTGGCGCCACAGATGCGATTGCTGGTGCTCAGCGCGCACACCGCACCCTCGATCGTCTCGGCGGCGCTGCAACTGGGCGCCTCCGGTTTCATCGGCAAGAGCCGCGCGGATTTCGGCAACCTGGCCGCGGCGGTGCAGGAAGTCGCCAGCGGCCGCCTCTATGTCCCCGGTTCGCTGTCGGCAGCGCTGCTGACAACGCATTACCGCAAGAACGGGGCCATCGGAATGGACGCGCTCTCCGCAAAGGAAGCCACCGTGGCGCGAATGACCGCCGATGGGCTATCGCTGAGCGAGATCGCCGATCGGCTCAAGCGCAGCCCCAAGACCATCAGCAACCAGAAGATCGCGGCGATGAAGAAGCTGGGCGCCAAGAACGACGTCGAACTGGCCGCGCTGCTGCGCGAGTTGGACAGTCAGGGCGTCTAGCGCGCGTCATGGACGTTGAAGAACAGATGCGGCTTTGTCGAGCGAGAGGATGGGAAGGACGACCAAGTGAAGCTCCGCCGAGGTTCTGGGCGGACCGCCATCATCGTGGGTCGCGCGTCGGAATCGATTGAGCCAGCCATCGTTTCGCTGCACCAACGGCACGGCAACGGGACGGAATCCCTTGCGGGATCAGAACAGCGTGGTCATGTCCAGTTCGATGCTTTTTCATGGCCCTTTGCGTCGGACGCTAACCGGCGTTGCCCTGGCCGATGAGAGCGGGCGCGGCTCTTGCCCCTGACGTATGCGAACGTCTTGTGCCAGCGATCGTGCCTGGGCACACTCCGCGTCAGCCGGCTCGACCTGCACCGCCAGCGACTGGCGGCGCATGCCCGGGGCCATCTAAAGCGGCTGACAAAACGGCTGCGCAGCCGCCAAGGCGAACCGGCTCGTGCCGTCCATCCAGCGCTATGCGTCGAGCATCATGCACTGATCGCGTTTGCGCTTCCGCATGTGCGGTTCCAACAGGCTCAGGGAGTGTCAGGCAGAACGCAGCGCGCGCGCCCTCATCATCGGAGACATCGCCCGGACACGACCGCGTCGGCGACGCCACCTGCGATGACTGGACTGACTCAACGTGGGAGCCAAGCGCCAATCGGCGTCACTTCGGCCGCGTCGTCGGCCGCTTCAACGCAGCGATTGCTCCACATGCATAAGCAACTGCCGGCAACGCGCCGACAGCACAGCCCAATCCGCGCTCGGGCAGAGCTCCTGCACTACTTGCAGTTCCGCCAACAGATCGTCCGCCCCCAACGCCATCAAAGCGCCCTGCAGACGGTGTAGGCGCCGACGCAACAATTCCAGATCCTGCAAGACCAGCGCCTCCTCGATCGATTGCCGCTCCGCGTCCCACTCGGACCGGAGCGCCTGCCACAGCAAGGCATCCAGCAGTTCGTCCGAAGGAGGTTCCCGGCCGCCCTCGGAAACCTCGGAGGAATTGCGGACGAGCATCGTGCTCCTCAGGACACGGCGCAAGTCGTTCAACGACACAGGCTTTTGCAGCAGATCGGAAAACTGCTCGGTATCGGCGCTGATCTCCGCCGCGGCCGACGCGGAGGTGGCTACGATCCGCGCTCCCGGATCGAAATCGCGCAACTTCCGCAGCAGGCCGACGCCATCCAGTTGCGGCATGCCCAGATCGGTGATGACCAGATCGGCGCGGCGCTCGAGCCACAGCGTCAGCGCCTCCATTCCATCGACGGCCACCCGCACGCGGCGGCATCCCAACGCGGCAAGTTGGTGCTTGATCAGCGTACGGTTCACCGCATCGTCTTCGGCCACCAGGATGTCCAGATCCTGTTCGACCACCTCCTCGGCGAGCCCCCCCGCATAGCGTTCGGCGGGGCGGGAAGTGATACCGGTCAGTGCGCTCATGGCGTCGAGCAATCCTTCGCGGCTCAGTGAACTGACCTCGACCCGCGTTTCGTGGCGATGCGGCACCAACGGCCCCTTTGCGGTCACGAATACGGTGCCCAGCGCCGGCACCGCGCTCAGGTCGGCAGCGTTCAAGACGCCGCCATCGGCCTGCGCCAGCACCCGGATGTGCAAGCGCGCCGGTTGCGCGTTCTCGTCGTACAGGGCTGCGCCCCAGCGGCGCAACCGCTCGGCGAGCATGTCCCGCCATGCCGGCTGCGCGCACACCAGATCCACCGTGATTCCCTCCAGCGCGTGCGAGTCGGCAGGAAGCGCGCGCGCTTTGCGTTTGAACGGCAGGTCGACCCGGAACACGCTCCCCGCACCGGGTTCGCTGCTGACGCTGATGCGCCCGCCCATCAAGCGCGAAAGATTGCGGCACAGGAACAAACCCAATCCGGTACCGCCGAAACGGCGACTGATGCTGTCGTCGGCCTGCGCCAGCGGGTTGAAGATCGCCGACTGCATCGAGGCGGGAATCCCGATGCCCGTATCGGCGACCTCGAAACGCGCCCACACCGTGTCGTCCTGTAGCTTGAGACAGCGCGAAGAGATCATGACCGAGCCACGCTCGGTGAACTTGGCCGCATTGCCCAGCAGATTTTGCAGGATCTGCGCCAAGCGCTGGTCGTCGCCCTGCATCACGGCATCCAGCTCCGGGTCCGTCACGCAGTAGAAAGCGACGCCGCTCTGCAGGATCGACGCGCCGAAACTGCGCGCGCAACGCTCCAGCACATCGTTAGGCGACATCGGTACTGGATTGATCTTCAGCGCGTTGGCCTCGAGCTTGGTCGAATCGAGCAGATCGTTGACCAGAGTGAGCAAGGCGTCGAACGAGCGGCGGATCATGTCCACCCATTCGCACTGCACCAATCCCAGTGGGCTGCGCGCCAGCAGTTCCAGGTGACCCATCGCGCCATGCAACGGCGTGCGGATCTCATGGCTGACGATCGCCAGGAACATCGACTTGGCCCGGTTCGCTTCGTCGGCGGTCTGCTTGGCTTCTATCAACAGCATTTCGTTGGCTTTGCGCTCGTTGATGTCGACCAGCCCCAGCAACACCACCGAGCGGCCGTCGAAGCGGGTCTGCGACGACGCCACGCCGATGTAGCTGCTCTGACCCTCGGCGATGTCCCACTGCACCTCGATGAACGAATGCTGCGCGCCGGGCACCGATTGCGCGCTGCGCTCGCGCATGACGTGTCGGTAGAAGTCCTCGCTGCGGTCGCCAAGCATGCGTTTGGCAACGCCGTTCTCCAGCATCACCGACTCGGTCCCCGGCGCGTAAATGCCGATGCCGATCGGCAAGGTGTCGATGATCGCCTTGCTGAAGTGTTCGGCCTCGATCAGCTTCTCGGCGCTGCTGAGCAGCGGCCTGGTCACCCTGAGATCGAAATAGATGACGGTTACCCACATCAGGACGAGCGCCAGCAGGCACACAAGCGCACCGGTGAAGAATTCGTACTGAAGATTCGCCAGCACGTCGCTCCAGGTATATGCGTAGACCGCGATCCAGTCCGGACCACCGATGCGCTGGGCCACCAGGAAAATATCGTTCCGGTACAGGGTGATCGGCTCGCCGGAAACTCCGCGGAACTGCGCCGCTTGTGCAAGAACCCGAGCCAGCAACGCCGCCTGGTCCGGATCTTGCGGAGGATCGCGGAGGTTCAGCTGACCCTCCTTGTTCAGCAGGAAGAACCCCGGGCGCCGGACTTCCCTGCGCAGGAAGAACTGCATGAACTGCCGATCCGGCAGCGACAACGCGACAGTGAAGACCCGCTTGCCATCGTGGAACATCGGCACGATGAGTTGCGACACGGAAGTTTGCCCGTCGCTGGCATCGGCTGGGCGCCACAACAATCTGTATTTGCGCAGGACTTGCGTCGGCGTCGACGCCACAAGGCGCTCCACCGCGGCGATGCGCTGGCGAATGAAGGCATCGGCGCCCTGGCGGCGCGCACTGTCCAACGCTGCCGTGCCCAGCACGGGAGACGCGGCCAGAAAACTGCCGTCGGGCGCATACAGGAACCCCTCCAGAGTCACGCCGGCCTTTCTGGCGTCGATGGAAGGTGCCGCAGAGATATCGCGGACCACCCGCATCGCCGTTGCCAGCCGCTCGGTATCGCCCGCACCGGTCAACACGCTCGCCAGCGTAAAAGGGGTCGCGGTCAGGTCGTCCGTGGTCTGGGCGAAGCCGTGTCCGTCGGCCAACTTGCGCGCATAGCGCTGCACGGGGACGGCATCGTTCTGCCGTAGATTCCATACGCCTTCGTAGACATCGGCGAACTGGATCAGCCGCGCCGACAACTGGTCCACCTGAGTCTGCACTTCCTCGCTGTCCTTGACGAACTGCGCGACTTGCTTTTCGCGATACTGATTGATGATACCGCTGCAAAACAGCCAGGCAGCGGTGACGATGGACAGCGAAAGCGCGGTCGCCGACCCGTAGAGAATGCGCCGGTAGTGTCGCCCAGTTCTGGCAAGTAATTTTTGCGGCATCTCGGCTCTCGGAACGCCCTGCGACACCGCGGGCAGGCGAATGGCCGCAGGATAGCTCAGCGCCATCTCGCTCGCCAACGCAGCAAAAATCCGGCCTTTCGGCGCTGTCCGGCTCGCGTCCACGCCTTGCCGTATGCCGCATCGCGCGCACTTGCGTCTTTGGGCGCGCGCCCATCCGCGCTTGAGGCACGCGCCATTACCGCCGCCGCGATCTGCAGACAAGCTGAGATTCTCGGCAAGAGCCGGGTTCCCGCGTTGCCGCCCACACGCCACCGATGAGGCTGTCATGAACAAAAGCGCACATGTTCCGTTCTTCAACATCCGCAATGCCTTGATCGCATACGACAGCGAACTGCGGAGTTCCTACGTCGGCAAGCTGCTGCAACGGCTGGGCGTGGCAAAGGTCCATAGCGCAAGCAACAACGACCAACTGCTCGAACGGATGCGCACCACGCCGATCGATCTGGTGGTGACGTCGGCGCGCTTGCAGGGCGCATCGGCCCTGCAATTGATCGATGCCCTGGCCGACAGCCATTTCAGCGGACATGTCATCGTCGGTGGAGTGACGGACATGCGCTTCCAGAGCGCAATCCATGAATATGCGCAGCAACGCGACGGCGGGCTGATGCAATTGGTCTTCGCCGGAGAGGCGCTGCGGCTGTTCGACTTCACCGACATGCTGTACCGCGCAAACCCGTCGACGACCATCGATAACGATGGCCAGCTCATCGAGAATACCGCTCAGCGCATCACCGCCGACGATGTCCACGCCGCCTACCGCACTGGAGAGATTTCCGCCTTCCTGCAGCCGAGTTACTGCCTCACCACCGGCGCCATGGCGGGCGCAGAAGCGCTGGTGCGATGGCAGCACCCGACATTGGGCGTGCTTGGCCCGAACCATTTTCTCTCTCTCCTGGAGGAATGCGACCTGGGGGAGGAGTTGATCGGCCAGTTGATCGACACGGTGGCCAGCGTCAGCCGCTCGCTGTCCTTGCCATCAACGCTGAAACTGTCGATCAACGTATCCGCCACCCGTCTCGTCTCGGCGAGCTGGGCGGACTGCATCGTCCAACGCCTGATTCGTTCGGGAGGCGTCCCCCACCATTTCGCCATCGAGGTGACCGAGGACGGAATGGATCACTGCGACCGCCACATCGCCGGCGCCGTGGCCCACTGGCGACTCAATGGAATCGATTGCGCCATCGACGATTTCGGCACCGGGGGATCTTCGATCCACCGTCTGTGCATGGCGCCTTTCAACATCCTGAAGATCGACCATCAGATGGTCCGGCGCTCGCGGCTGACCACGCATGTGTTCGAAACGCTGGAGGGCATCGTTCGGCTGGCGCACGGCATGGGAATGCGCGTGGTCGCCGAGGGCATCGAAACCGAAGAGGACGCGGCGCGCATGCGCAGCATCAGATGCGACATCGGTCAAGGCTACCATTTCAGCCGGCCATTACCCGTGGAGGAATTCATGGCCCTGGCATCCTCGCACACCGTGTTCGGACAACGCATCGAACCTGCCGCTGCGGCCGCTATCTGACGCTTGCCATCTCGAGCAGCGCATCGCCCAAGCAAAAAACTTCATCCCTGCCGAAAACTCCGCATGTCACGCAAAAACCTCCTCCTGCTCACCCTCGCCCTGGCCAGCCTCGCGTCGATCGTCGTGACCGCCGGATAAAACAGCGCCTGCCCCGCGCGCGGCTGCGGGCGGGGCAGGCACAGAGCAAGCCTTACTTGCGGCGCTCGATCACGAAGTTGCCGACGTTGACGCCCAGATCGACGCCCTCGCCCGTGCCGGCCAGGGCCAGCGAGATATCGCCCTTGGTGACGACCTGTGCGGTGCTGGACTTGACCACGCCGGCATGCGCTTCGGCGGCGGCATAGGTGCCGAACAGATCGTTGAGGCTATAGGCGCCGGTGAAGGTGCCGCGGCCACCGACGATCTTCGACTTTCCGACCGTCAGGCCACCGCCCTTGCTGCTGATCTTGACCGGGATCACCGCGCCGTCGTTGCAGGTGATGGTGCCGGTGCCCTTGGCGGTCTTGTAGAACACCGACCAGCCCGACAGGTTGAAGGACAGCTTGCAATCGATGTTGCCGGCGGCCTGGGCCTGCGGCGCGAGCGCGGCCGCACCCAGCAGTGCGAGCAGAGAGAGCGACTTGATCATGTGGGCATTCCGGGTGGGTGGACAAGGCGCGAGGGTAGCAATGGGTTTGTCGCGGCCGCGACAAGGTTGCGGGGGTATCGCGCGCGCGTTCAGCAGGCATTTCCACTCGCAGCGGGCGCGGTCGGCCCCGTACAGGCAGGAGGCGAGGCCGGCGCCAACATCTCCAGACTCGTTTGCGGCGGCCCGGCCTGATTGCCTCGGTGCTTTGTAGGCGTCAACGCGCATGCAGCGGGGACGTGCGAAGCACTTGCTGATGGCGTAATGCGTCGGGACTGAAGTCCCTCCCACAGTGCACCCGCCACGCTTGCCGCAACATGCTGCGGGAGGGGCTATTGCCGCGCTTTCGAAATCCGCCGCGACAGGGGTTACCGGGAAAGCCCGTCGCGGCTGAAGCGGCTCCTACGACAGGCGTCTTCGGAAATAGCACGATGAGCTTTCCGGCATCACGGGAGCCGCAGGCTAGTCGTCCAGACTGAAGGCATCCGCATCGAGCATGGCCGGGAAGCGCGCGCGGTGCGCGGCCAGTGCGGCGGCGGAGATCGTGGTGGTGGCGACCTGTTCGCGCTCGCGGATCTCCAGTTGCGGCTGGCCGAGGAAATCGATCACCGCGCTGTCGCCGGCATAGTGCAGGTCGTTGCCGTCCACGCCGACGCGGTTGACCGCGGCCACGAAGCACAGGTTCTCGATCGCGCGCGCGCGCAGCAGCGTACGCCAGGCGTAGGCGCGCGCCGACGGCCAGTTGGCGACGAACAGCTGCAGATCGAAATCCAGCTGGCCCGGGCGCTCGACGTCGTAGCGGTTGCGGCAGAACACCGGGAAGCGCAGGTCGTAGCAGACCTGCGGATTGATCCGCCAGCCCTTCCACTCAACGCACAGGCGTTCGTGCCCGGCGGCGTAGCGCAGGTGTTCGTTGCCGTAGCGGAACAGATGACGCTTGTCGTAATGCTGCAACGCGCCGTCCGGCGTGGCCCACAGCAGGCGGTTGAACACCTTGGCCTCGGCATCGGCGCCGGGCACGCGCAACTGTACGCTGCCGGTCACCGCCGCGCCCAGCCGTGCCGCCTGCTCGCGGATCCACGCCACGGTCGGCCCGTCCATGTCCTCGGCCTGCGCCAGCGCATCGTTGGAGAAGCCGCTGGTGAAGGTCTCCGGCAGGATCACCAGGTCGGTGACGCCGGCCAGCGGCGCCAGCAGTTCGGCGTAATGCGCGCGGTTGCCAGCCGGATCGTGCCAGCGGGTATCGCCCTGGACCAGCGAGATCCTCAGATCGTTCATAGCAGGGAATCGGGAAAGGGGAATAGGGAATGGGTAAAGGCTAAGCGCATCGGCGAGATTTCACCATTCCCCATTCCCGAATCCCGGCGGCTTCGCGCGCTTACAGCGCGCGCAGCCGCTCGATCGCCGCATCCAGCGTCGCCTCGTTCTTGGCGAAGCACAGCCTGGCAAGGCGCTGGGCGGGCGGCGGGTCCTGGTAGAACGGCGACAGCGGGATCGCCGCCACGCCCTTCTCGATGGTCAGCCACTTCACGAATTCGGTATCGGGCAGGTCGCTGACCGCCGAATAGTCCACCAGCTGGAAGTAGCCGCCCGGCACCGGCAGCGGCTTCAGCCGGGTGCCCAGCAATTGTTCGCGGAAGCGGTCGCGCTTGGCCTGGTAGAACGCGCCGAGCTGTTCGTCGTGCTCTGGCTCCTCGCGGATCATCGCGGCGAAGGCGTGCTGGGCCGGGCCGAAGCTGGCGAAGGTGTTGTACTGGTGGACCTTGCGGAACTCTGCGCTGAGCGCCGGCGGCGCGATCGCGTAGCCGATCTTCCAGCCGGTGCAGTGATAGGTCTTGCCGAAGCTGGAGACGACGAAGGCGCGCTCGCGCAGTTCCGGCCAGCGCAGCACCGACTCGTGGCGGCGGCCGTCGAACACGATGTGCTCGTAGACCTCGTCGGAGATCAGGAAGATGTCGCTGCCGCGCAGCAGCTCGGCCACCGCCTGCAGGTCACCGGCGCCGAACATGGCCCCGGACGGGTTGTGCGGGCTGTTGAGCATCAGCAGGCGGGTGCGCGGGGTGATCGCCGCACGTACGCGCTCCCAGTCCACCGCGAACGTGTGCGGGTCCAGCGGCACGTGCACCGCACGCGCGCCGGCCAGGTCGATCGCCGGCTCGTAGCTGTCGTAGGCCGGGTCCAGCACGATCACCTCCTCGCCCGGGCGCACCACGGCGTGAATGGCGTTGAACAGCGCTTCGGTGGCGCCGCTGGTGACGGTGACCTCGGTGTCGGCATCGACCTGGGCGCCATAGCAACGCAGCGCCTTCTCGGCGATCGCCTGGCGCAGCGCCGGCACGCCGGTCATCGGCGGGTACTGGTTGTGGCCGTCGCGCATCGCCCGGTCCAGCGCCTCGATCAGCCGCGGCGGCACCGGGAAGTCGGGAAAGCCCTGGCCCAGGTTGACCGCGCCGTGCTCGGCGGCCAGTTGCGACATCACGGTGAAGATGGTGGTGCCCACCTTGGGCAGCTTGGTCTGCGGATGCATGCGGGGGATCTGCGGGCAGCGGGAAAACGCCGAGTGTACGCAAAGCCGCTTGCCGGCGATGCGCCCTACACGCCGCCGATCCACTGACGCAGCGCATGCGCATCGCCGCGTGTGGCCGACGCCGGCATCCGCCGGACGCCCGCATGCCGATACAATGCGCGCCTTCCCTTGCCGCCCGCCGCCGCGCCATCCGCCGCGGCCTTCGCCGATGACCGATCCGCTGTACACCGCCCCACCGCTACTGGCCGCGCACGGGCTCACGTTCGCCCGCGACGACGCCGCGGTGTTCGGTCCGCTGGACTTCCACCTGGATGCCGGCGAAGCGCTGCTGGTGCAGGGCGACAACGGCGCCGGCAAGACCACCCTGCTGCGGGTGCTGGTCGGCCTGCTGCGCGCCGAGGCCGGGCGCATCGAGATCGACGGCCACCCGATGCGGCGCGGCGACCGCGCCCGCTTCATGGCCTACCTGGGCCACCTGGGCGCACTGAAGGCCGACCTGAGCACCCTGGAGAACCTGCACTACCTGTGCGGCCTGCAGGGGCGCCGGGCCAAGCAGATGCCCGGCAGCGCGCTGGCCATCGTCGGCCTGGCCGGCTACGAGGACACCCTGGTAAGGCAGCTGTCGGCCGGGCAGAAGAAGCGCCTGGCGCTGGCGCGGATGTGGCTGTCGCCGGCGCCGCTGTGGCTGCTCGACGAGCCCTACGCCAACCTCGACCTGGACGGCATCACCCTGGTCAACCGCATGATCGCCGCGCACCTGCGCAGCGGCGGCGCGGCCCTGGTCACCACCCATGGCGCCTACGCCGCCCCCCCCGTGCGCACCCGCATGCTGACCTTGAGCGGAGTCGCCGCATGAGCCTGGCCACGCCCGTTCCCTCGCTGTGGCAGGCCACCCGGGCGCTGCTGCTGCGCGACCTGCGCCTGCTGTGGCGGCGTCGCGGCGACGCGCTGCAGCCGGCGCTGTTCGCCCTGTTGATCGTGGCCCTGTTCGCGCTGGCGCTGGGCAACCAGCCGCGCCTGCTCGGCGAGGTGGCCGGCGCCGCGCTATGGCTGGCGGTGCTGCTGGCCGGCCTGCTGGCGCTGGACAGCCTGTTCCGCAGCGACGCCGAGGACGGCTCGCTGGAGCAATGGCTGCTGGCGCCGGTGCCGCTGGCCTGGCTGGTGCTGGTGCGGGTGCTGCTGCACTGGGTCACCACCGCCTTGCCGCTGATCGTGGCCGCCCCGCTGCTCGGCGAATTGCTGCACCTGCCACATGACCGCATGCCGGTGCTGCTGGCATCGTTGGCGCTGGGGACCCCGCTGCTGAGCCTGCTCGGCGCGGTGGTCGCGGCGCTGACAGTGGGCATGAAGCGCGCCGGCATCCTGGTCGCGCTGCTGGCCCTGCCGCTGTACGTGCCGGTGCTGGTGTTCGGCGCCGGCAGCGTGGCGGCGGCGGCGCAGGGCCTGGATCCGGCCGGCGGCCTGCTGTTGCTGGCCGCGGGCCTGGTCGCGGGCCTGGTGCTGGCGCCGTTGGCGGCGGCCGCGGCGATCCGCATCTCGCTGAGCTGAGCCTTTTGGGGCAGCGCCGGCGCGACGGCGGTCGTACCATGCAAGCGCAGTGTTCCCTCGCCGTTCCGTCGTTGTCGCATCGAATGTTGTCGCATCGAAGCCCGCCTTCCGCCAGCTAGAATCGTCCGCATGGCCTCTCTCGTCCGCTGGTTCCACCAACTCGGTTCGCCTCCGACCTTCGATCGCTTCGCTGCGCGCTGGACGCCGTGGTGCTACCTGGCGGCGCTGCTGCTGGCCGGCGTGGGCATCTGGCAGGCCCTGTTCGTGGTCCCGGCCGACCGCCTGCAGAGCGACGCCTTCCGCATCCTCTACATCCATGTGCCCAGCGCCTGGATGAGCCTGTTCGTGTTCGGCCTGATGGCCGTGTACGCGGCCATCGCCCAGGTCTGGCGGATCAAGCTGTGCGAGATCCTGGCGATGGCCTGCGCGCCGATCGGCGCCGCCTTCACCCTGATCACCCTGCTGACCGGCAGCATCTGGGGCAAGCCGATGTGGGGCGCCTGGTGGGACTGGGACCCGCGCCTGACCACCGAGCTGATCCTGCTGTTCCTGTACATCGGCGTGATGGGCCTGTACTTGGCGATCGAGGACCGGCGCACCGCCGCACGCGCGGCCGGGCTGCTGGCCATCGTCGGCGTGGTGCTGCTGCCGGTGATCCGCTATTCGGTGGTGTGGTGGAACTCGCTGCACCAGGGCCAGACCATCCGCCTGTTCGGCCAGTCCAGCATGGACCCGAGCATGCTGCCGCCGCTGTGGCTGATGGTGGCCGCGACCAAGTTCTGGTTCGCCGGCTCGCTGCTGGCGCGCGCGCGCGCCGACAACCTGCGCCGCGAGGCCGGCAAGGACTGGGTGACGCAACTGGCGGAGGCACGCGGATGAACTACCTGCCGTATGTGGTCGGTGCCTACGCGGTGTTCGCCGGGGTGCTGCTGGCCGATTTCGTGCTGGCGCGGCTGCAGGTGCGCAACGCCCTGCGGGCGGCACGGCTGCGCGCGCAACGCAAGCGCCAGGCCAAGACCGAACCGGCGCCGCCGCTGGAGCTGAGCCGATGAACCCGCAGCGCAAGCGCCGCCTGCTGTGGCTAATGCTGCTGGTGCTGGCCGCCGGCCTGACCACCACCCTGGTGGCGATGGCCCTGCAGCGCAATGCCGCCTACCTGTACACCCCAGCCGAAGTGCTGGCCGGCAAGACCGGCGCGCACGCGCGCTTCCGCCTCGGCGGTATGGTCGAGAAGGGCTCGTTCCAGCGCGCACCCGGTTCGCTGCAATCACACTTCCGGGTCACCGACGGCGATGCGCAACTGACCGTGCGCTACGACCGGATCCTGCCCGACCTGTTCCGCGAGGGCCAGGCGGTGGTGGCCACCGGCAGTATGCACGACGGCGTGTTTGTCGCCGAGGACGTGCTGGCCAAGCACGACGAGACCTACATGCCGAAGGAACTGGCGGACAAGATGGGCAGCGCGCATCGCAAGCATGATGTGGGGGCGATGCAGTGAGGGGCGGGAATCGGGATTGGGGAATGGGGAATCGTCGAAGCAACAGCGCTGGCACGATCGTTGGGACCACCAAGCAGCGGCGACGGAACCCGGGGGGGCAGCCTTGCGCCATGTGCATCCCGCAATCCGCTGCGCGTCCCGCCCTACCCGCTCGCGCGTTCCGCAAGCACCATGCTGCCTGAGGTTGGTCAGCTCCTGCTGATCCTCGCCCTGCTCACCGCCGTGCTGCAGGCGCTGCTGCCGCTGGCCGGCGCGCAGCGCGGCGATGCGCGCTGGATGGCGGTGGCGCGGCCGGCGGCGTTCGCGCAGCTGGCCTTGGTGGCCGGCGCCTTCGCGATCGTCACCCATGCGTTCGTGACCCAGGACTTCTCGGTGGCCTACGTCGCCGAGAACTCCAATTCGCTGCTGCCGCTGGTGTACCGCTACTCCGCGGTGTGGGGCGCGCACGAGGGCTCGCTGCTGCTGTGGACGCTGATCCTGGCGCTGTGGACCGGCGCTGTCGCGCTGTACTCGCGGCGTCTGCCGGCGCACGTCGTCGCGCGGGTGATCGGCACCCTGGCGCTGGTCAGCATCGGCTTCCTGGCGTTCCTGCTGTTCACCTCCAACCCGTTCGCGCGGCTGCTGCCGGCACCGCTGGAAGGGCGCGATCTCAATCCGTTGCTGCAGGATCCCGGCCTGGTGATCCATCCGCCGCTGCTGTACGCCGGCTATGTCGGCTTCGCGGTGCCGTTCGCCTTCGCCATCGCCGCGCTGCTGGACGGCCAGGTGGATGCGCGCTGGCTGCGCTGGACGCGGCCGTGGACCAACGTGGCCTGGGGCTTTTTGACCATCGGCATCGCCCTCGGCAGCTGGTGGGCGTACTACGAACTGGGCTGGGGCGGCTGGTGGTTCTGGGACCCGGTGGAGAACGCCAGCTTCATGCCGTGGCTGGCCGGGGCGGCGCTGCTGCATTCGCAGGCGGTCACCGAGAAACGCGGCAGCTTCGGCGCCTGGACCCTGTTGCTGGCGATCGCCGCGTTCTCGCTGTCGCTGCTCGGCACCTTCCTGGTGCGCTCGGGCGTGCTGACCAGCGTGCACTCGTTTGCCGCCGACCCCGCCCGCGGCCTGTTCATCCTGGTGTTCCTGAGCCTGCTGTGCGGCGGCGCGCTGCTGCTGTACGCGCTGCGCGGTGGCCGCGTGGCGGCGGCAGCCGACGAGGCGCGGCAACGCTTCGCCCCGGCCTCGCGCGAGACCCTGCTGCTGGCCAACAACCTGCTGCTGACCTGCGCCTGCGCGATGGTGCTGCTGGGCACGCTGTATCCGCTGCTGGCCGATGCGCTGGACCTGGGCAAGCTGTCGGTGGGGCCGCCCTACTTCGGTACCTTGTTCATCGTGCTGATGGCGCCGCTGGTGGCGCTGCTGCCGTTCGGCCCGCTGACCCGCTGGCAGCGCGAACAGGCGTCGCGGCCGCTGGCGCTGCTGGCGCCGTGGGCCGGCCTGGCGCTGCTGGCCGGGGCAATCGGCTTCTTCCTGGCGCCGCAGGGTGCGTGGAAGACCGCCGCCGGCGTCGCCGCCGCGACCTGGGTGCTGCTGGGCACCGCGCGCTTCGTATGGAGCCGGCGCCAGCTCAAGGGCAGCCGTTTCACTGCCGAGATGCTGGGGATGACCCTGGCGCACACCGGCATCGCCGTTTTTCTGGCCGGCGCGTTGCTGGTCGAGGCCCTGGAGCAGCAGCGCGAAGTGGCGCTGGCGCCCGGTCAGCACCTGGAGCTGGGCCGCTACCGCTTCGAGCTGCAGGGCCTGGACCAGCGCAAGGGCCCCAACTACGTGGCCGAGCGCGCGCACGTGCAGGTGCTGCGCGACGATCGCCCGCTGGCGCTGCTGCACCCGGAAAAGCGTCTTTACGCCAGCGGCGGCCAGAACATGACCGAAGCCGGCATCCACCCCGGCCTGTTCGGCGATGTCTACGTCGCCCTCGGCGAGCCGCTGGGCGGCAACGCCTGGGCGATGCGCGTGCACGTCAAACCCTTCGTGCGCTGGATCTGGCTTGGCGCGGCGCTGATGGCGCTGGGCGGTTTCGTCACCGCCGCCGACCGGCGCTTCCGTCGTTCCCCGGAGACCCCCTGATGTCCGCTCCCGCTCCACGTCGCCTGCCGCTGCCCGCCATCCTGCTGGGCGCGCTGTTCTTCCTCGGCCTGCTGGCGTTGATGGTGTATGCGGTGCAGCGTTCCGGCAGCGCCGATCGCGACGCACTGCCCTCGGCGCTGATCGGCAAGCCGGCGCCGGCGTTCGAACTGCCGCTGCTGCACGACGCCTCGATCCGCGTGCGCAGCAGCGAGTTGCTGGGCGCGCCGTACGTGCTCAACGTGTGGGGCAGCTGGTGCCCGGCCTGCCGCGAGGAACACCCGGTGCTCACCCGCTTCGCGCTCAGCAAGCGTGTGCGGGTGATCGGCTACGACTGGAAGGACACCCGCGAGGACGCGCTGCGCTGGCTGGAGCAGTTGGGCAATCCGTTCCTGGCGGTGCTGTTCGATCCCGAAGGGCGTACCGCGATCGACTGGGGCGTGGCCGCGGCGCCGGAGACCTTCCTGGTCGACGCGCGCGGCGTGGTGCGCTGGAAGCATGCCGGCCCGCTGACCGATGCGATCATCCGCGACGAACTGCTGCCGGCACTGGAGCAGGCCGAGCGCGACGCCCCGCCGACGCGCGCCCAGGGTAAGGCCACGCCATGAGCCAGCACCGCCGGCCTGCGCTGCGGCTGGGCCTGCTGGCGCTGCTGGCGTGGTCCACGCTGGCCGGCGCCGAACCGGTGTCCGATCCGACCCCGCTGGCCTACCGCTCCGCCGCCGAGGAGGCGCGCTTCCATGCGCTGACCGCGGAACTGCGCTGCGTGCAATGCCAGAACCAGTCGCTGGCCGACTCCCACGCGCAGATCGCCATGGACCTGCGCCGCGAAGTGCTGGAACTGATGCACCAGGGCAAATCGGATGCGCAGATCAAGCAGTTCCTGGTCGATCGCTATGGCGAGTTCGTGCTGTACCGGCCGCAACTGGAAGCGCGCACCTGGCTGCTGTGGTTCGGCCCCTTGCTGCTGCTGGCCGGCGGCGCCGTGGTGCTGATCCGGATGGTGCGGCGACGCGCGCCGGCAGCGACCGCGCTACCGCTGCAGGACGAACAGGAATGGTGAGGCGATGCTGAGTTGGGGCATGTCGGCCGCGGCGGTGGCGCTGGCGGCGCTGGTGTTCGCGGTGGTGTTGTGGCCGCTGCGCGGCGGCGGCCGCAACGGCGCGGTGCTGGCGGTGGCGATCCTGGCGCTGGGCGTGGCGACGGCGGCGCTGTATGCGTTGGTCGGCACCCCGCGCGCGTTGCAGGCGCAGAACCGCGAGGCACCACGCACGCTCGAGGATGGCGTGAAGCAACTGCAGGCGGCGCTGGCGAAGGATCCCAACCGGGCCGACGGCTGGGCCTTGCTCGGCCGCAGCCAGATGTCGCTGGGCCACCACGCCGAGGCCGCGGCCGCATTCGCGCGTGCGGTGCGCCTGGCGCCGGAGCAGGCGCCGCTGCTGATCGAAGCAGCCGAGGCGCGTGCGATGGCCAACCCGCAACGGCAGTTCGACGACCAGGCGTTGGCCTGGCTGCAGCACGCCCTGCAATTGGCGCCGGGCAGCGAACGCGGCGCCTGGTTCCTGGGCATCGCCCAGCGCCAGCGCGGCCAGGACGCCGCCGCCGCGGCCACCTGGGAAGCGCTGTTGCCGCGCGTGGACGCGGCCACCGCCGCGGCGCTGCGGCCACAGATCGACGCGGCGCGCAGCGCGGCCGGCCTGCCGGCGCTGCCCGCTGACGGCACCGCCGCCACGGCGCAGGATGCGCAGGCGCCGGCGAGCACCGGCCTGACCGTGGCCGTGTCGCTGGACCCGGCGTTCGCCGCCCGCGTGCGCCTGCGCGGCGACGCCAGCGTATTCGTGATCGCACGCGTACCGGGCGGCCCGCCGATGCCGGTGGCGGTGCAGAAACATCCGCTGCAGGCGCTGCCGTTGCGGGTGACGCTGAGCGACGCGGACAGCCCGATGCCGACGCAGAAACTCTCGCAACTCAAGCAGGTGCAGGTGATCGCGCGGCTGTCGGCCAGCGGTAACGCCATGCGCCAGGATGGCGATCTGGAATCGGCGCCGGTGACGGTCACCCTGCCGGCGACCGCGCCGGTGGAGCTGGTGATCGGCAAGCCGTAGCGCAAGCAGTCGTGTGGGAGCGCCCGTGCCTGATCGGGACCGTCCGGTCGCGACCAGGGCAAGACGCCAGCAAGAATGCGAAACGTCGTTGCAGCAGCGGCTTCAGCCGCGACACGCTCTACCGGGAGGCCGGTCGCGGCTGAAGCCGCTCCCACGAGGCAACAGCGTGTCGGACTGGATCGCGGTGGAAGCGAATGATCAGACGCGCAGTAGATCCGGCCCGGCGTCACTCACGGACGCGATTGCGGCCCGACACGCTCCATCCCGCACCCCGCATACGCCGGATGCGCAATCGCGCGGCTAGAATCGGCGCATGACCGAATTCATCCCGCCCGGCAGCCGCTTCCACACCCTGCCCTCGCCGTTCCCGATGAAACGTGGCGGCCAGTTGCATGGCGCGCGGGTCGCCTACGAAACCTGGGGCACGCTGTCGGCCGCGCGCGACAACGCGGTCCTGATCGTCACCGGACTCTCGCCCGACGCGCATGCCGCAGCCAATGCCGACGATCCCACGCCAGGCTGGTGGGACGGCATGCTCGGCCCGGGCAAGCCGATCGACACCCAGCGCTGGTTCGTGATCTGCGTGAACTCGCTGGGCAGTTGCAAGGGCTCGACCGGCCCCGCCTCAGCGCACCCGGACGACGGCCAGCCGTATCGCCTGCGCTTCCCGGAGCTGTCGATCGAGGACGGTGCCGACGCCGCCGCGCAAGTAGTGCGGGCACTGAACATCGCGCAGTTGGCCTGCGTGATCGGCAACTCGATGGGCGGCATGACTGCGCTGGCGCTGCTGCACCGGCATCCGGGCCTGGCGCGCAGCCACATCAACATCTCCGGCAGCGCGCAGGCACTGCCGTTCTCGATCGCGATCCGCTCGCTGCAGCGCGAGGCGATCCGGCTGGACCCGAACTGGAACGGCGGCGACTACGACGAAGCCACCTATCCCGAATCGGGCATGCGCATGGCACGCAAGCTGGGCGTCATCACCTACCGCTCGGCGCTGGAATGGGACGGCCGCTTCGGCCGCGTGCGGCTGGATTCGGACCAGACCGACGACGATCCGTTCGGACTGGAATTCCAGGTCGAGAGCTACCTGGAAGGCCACGCCCGCCGCTTCGTGCGCCGCTTCGACCCGAACTGCTATCTGTACCTGAGCCGCTCGATGGACTGGTTCGACCTGGCCGAACCTGCCGGCGGCGACGTGCTGGCCGGCATCGCCACGATCCGCATCGAGCGCGCATTGGCGATCGGCGCCAACACCGACATCCTGTTCCCGGTGCAGCAGCAGCAACAGATCGCCGACGGCCTGCGCGCCGGCGGCGCACAGGCGCAGTTCCTGGGGCTGGATTCGCCGCAGGGCCATGATGCGTTCCTGGTGGATTTCGCGCGGTTCGGGCCGGCGGTGCGGGCGTTTCTGGACGCGCTGTAAGCGGTGCGGCGTACTGCCCGTACCACTCCATCATGCGGTGCCTGGCGAAGCCGCCATCGGCAAGTCGAGATGGACTTAACTCAAGATGCATCCCGCTCAGTGAGTTGATTTCCCTCCGAACACGTCGCACCTAGCAGATCCCCCGCGCGTAACCGCTGCCACGGCCGTACGCACGAACCGACTGAAGCGCTGGCGACACACGGAATTGGAAAGGCAGAAGCGAGAGCACGGCAGATCCTTTGCCGTACTCTCGCCGATCGTTGCAGCAGAACGCCGGCAACGGTGAAATCAGTTGAACCGCGCCATGTCCGCCAGCGCCGTGTTCTGGATCAGCGTCTCGCCATTGAACTCGAAGTAGCGGCCATAGGCGGTGATCACCTCATGCCGATTGCTCTTGAGCTCACGCGTGTCGAACTTGCACGGCGTACCCGCCGGACCGTAGTTGCAGATCTGCTGATAGCGCGCAACGCTCTGCAACGGACCGGAAGCAAGCAGATTGCCGTTGGCATCCCACATCCAGTACTGCCCGTACGCGTTGACCGACTCGACCAGCCCGCCCCACTCCGGGAACACGACCAGCGAGCGCGTGTCGAACACGCAGGGATTGCTCTGGGTTTTCTGGTAACACGGCCCATTGGCGGCAGCGTATCGCGGTACGTCGTGCAGCGCTCCACCCTGCGGGCCGAATGGCTGACCGTTAGCGTCAAAGTTCCAGTAACGGCCATAGGCGGTAATGGATTCCAAATAGCCCACACCCGGGTAGTTCACTTCGGCGCGGGTGTCGAACGTGCACGGCTTCTTGCGCTTCGCGAACTGCGCCGTGCACGGCCCGTTCCCGCGTGCATAGACAGGCGAACTACTGAGCGGCACGGGAAGCGTCACCGGCAAGCCCTGAGCATCGAACTTCCACACATGGCCATAAGCGGTGACCGTCTCGGTGCCGTCCGGCGAGACATCCATGCTACCCAATGCGCACGGCGTTTGCGCCGATTGGCCAGGCGCGTTGTAGCGGCAAGGACCAGCGGACGTCCACTGGCCGGCGACGCTTCGTGCCTGACTGACTGCAGCTTCTGCATTCAGCATGCCAGCGCCACAACCGCCGGAAGGACATACCACCGGGCCGGCAGAAGATTGCAGGATGTTCGCGATCTGCGCGGGACTCAGCGAGGGATTAACAGAAAGCATCAGACCGATGACACCACTGACATGAGGTGCTGCCATCGACGTTCCGCTCAAATAGCGATAGCAGTGCACCCATTGCGTGCCGGTGCCCTCAGCCCAAGTCGCCAGCACACCCACCCTGCTTGTACTGAAGCCCCTATTGCCGACATTGTTCTGCAGGGGGCAGGGTTCCACGCCAGCACCGTACAAACCGTCTTCAATCGTCACGCCACCACCTGGCGCAGTCAATGTCAGTGACGGGCCACCATTGCTGTAGGGAGCTTCCACATTTGGCTGCTGCGGCGTACCGAGGGATGCCCCGACAGAAATCACCCCGGGACAGGATGCTGGACTCACATTCGCTACATCGACCCGCGCCCTCGGGAGTGGCTCATTGCCGTAGCTGATATCAGGCGTATTGTGGTTGCCGGCCGCTGCGACGACTGACACCCCCGCGGACACCGCGCTGGCGATCGCCGCTTTTGTGAGCTTGTACGTTTCGCTAGCGCTACACGAGACATCTGGCTGAGCGAGGCTGAGATTGATCACTCGCGCACCAGCCTGCACCGCGAGCTGTACGCCCCGTGCAATGTCCTGATCTACAGGGTCGATCTTGATCGACACCACTTCGCACTGCGGACAGACGCCAGCGATTCCCTGACCATTGTTGGTTCGGGCCGCAACGATACCGGCAACATGCGTACCGTGCGTGTACGACGGAACATTCCTAGGATCCTGCCCTGCCTTTTCGTCATCGTCCAAGACCTGCGTTGCGTCCAGATAGAAATCTTGACCAGCACCGTCCTTGGCCCAGTTAATATCTGGATGCTCGGAATAGCCGGTATCGAGAACCGCCACGCGGATTCTCTCGCCACCGGCTGGGGCCAGCGCCCAGGCCTGCGGCGCACGGATCGCATTGAGGGTCCACTGCTGCGCCGAAAGCGGATCATTGGTCAGCGCTTGCGCGTGGACCGTGCCACTCAACGACAAGCCTGCCATCATCCCGAGTCGCACCAGGGCAGACAAACGTTTCTTCGCGAACATTGTTCCAGACATACGTGAAACTCCTTTTCTCTGATGGGCAACCCCCTGTCGCCCGGTCACCCGGAAAGAAACTGACTACCGCTTCGTGGTGTTCGTTCCGCATCACCGACCGTCGCGAAATTCTAGAGCGGTGACGTCTCACAGGCCGACACTGACGGCGCGTTGTATACCATCAGAGAATCTCGTCCCAGTTGCCATCGTTCTGCGACGTGCGTGCTTGGAGGTCGCCGCCATTCGTGGCACACGTGCGCCACGCGCGACCAGTCACGCTGCGCGTGTCTCACACCGTGTCATCGCCCGACGCTTCGACGCTGCGCACGAGCTGTCCGCCCTGCAAGCGATAGCGCACATGCACCACACCGTCGGGCAGCGCATCGTGACTGATCAGCAGCAGGCTGCGCTGGCCCAACGCCTGCGCCAGGTCGCGCAACAGCGCCTGCGCGGTGTCCACGTCCAGGCCTTCGGTGGGTTCGTCCAGCACCAGCAGCGGTGCCTCGCGCAACAGGGCGCGGGCCAGGGCCAGGCGCCGCGCCTGGCCGGCGGACATGGTGGCGCCGTTTTCGCCGAGCCAGGCGTCGAGGCCACCGACTTCGTGCAGCCAGGCGTCGAGCCGCACGTCGGTCAGCACCCGCTGCAGCCGCGCATCGTCGGCCGATGGATCGCCCAGGCGCAGATTGTCGCGCACGCTGCCCGCGAACACCGGCGCGCCCTGCGGCAGCCAGGCGACGCGGCGATGCCACTGTGCCTCGGCGACCTCACGCAAATCCGTGCCGGCGTAGCGCACGCTGCCCTGTTGCGGATCCCACAGCCGCAGCAGCAGCGCCGACAGGGTGGTCTTGCCGCTGCCGCTGTCGCCGCAGAGGGCGATGCGCTCGCCCGGGGCGATGCGCAGGGACACACCGTCGAGTACGCGCCGCGCCTCGCCCGGCCAGGCGAACACGACGTCGTCGAACTGCACCTCGCCAGTGGCCGGCAGCGACTGCGGTTGCGCCGGGTCTAGCACTGGTGGCGCCTGCCCGGCGATCGCCTGCAGGCGCCGCGCGGCGACGCGGCCGGACTGCAGCGCCTGCCAGGCCAGGCCGGCCCCGGCCCAGACCTCGAGCAGGGCCACGGTCAGGAACACCAGGCCGGCGGCCTGTTCGGCGCTGATCGCGTCGGCGCGCGCCGCACCCAGCGCCACCCACAGCATCGCCAACAGGCCCGCCGCAGCGCACAGCGCGTGCAAGGCGTTGCCGCCGATCAGCCGCTGCCGCTGACGCCGATCCTCCGCGCGCACCGCCTGCGCGCTGGCGTCCACGCGCGCGATCCAGGCGGCTTGCGCGTCGAGCGCGGCCAGGTCGGCGGCGCCCTCCAGGCCTTCGTAGGCCAGGGTGCGCAAGGCTTCGCGCTGCTGCGCGCGTGCGCGTTCGCGGGCCTCGCCGCCGCGCGCCACCACCCACGGCACGCCGAGCCCGATCGCCAACGCCAGCGCGGTGAGCACCAGCGCCCCCGGCCCGTGGATCGCCGCTGCCGCGGCAATGCCGATCGTGCCGACGCCGAGCAGTGCGGCCAGCGGCGCCAGCGCGCGCACCACCAGGCCGTCGACCTCGCCGATGTCCGACATCAGCCGTGCCAGCAGTTCGCCGGTGCGGCTGGCGCCGAGCCGTGCCGGTGCCAGCGGCAGCGCGCGGCGGAAGAACCACACCCGCAGGTCGCGGGCGATGCGCAGGGTCGCGTCGTGTCCGACCAGCTTTTCGCCGTAGCGCGAGGCGATGCGGGCGAAGGTCAGTGCGCGAATGCCGGCCGACGGCGAGAAGAAGTTGAAGCCGCTGCCCATGCCGACCGCGCCGGCCAGCGCCGCGGCGGTGAGGAAGCCGCCGGACAGGCCGAGCAGCCCGACCCCGGCCAGCATCGTGCACAGCACCAGCAGCGCGGTCAGCAGCAGCCGGCCGAGATGGCGGCCGAACACGCCGCGCAAGCTGTCGCGGGTGCCGCTCATGGCTGCGCTCCCTGGGTCGCGGCGGAGGCGTTGCGGGCCGGCAACCGCAGCACGGTATCGGCCCAGCGCATCGCCGCCTCGCTGTGGGTGGCGACGATCACGCTGCGGCCGCGGGCGAACTCCGCCAGCGTGCGCAGCAGGTCCGCCTCGGTGTCCGCATCCAGGAACGCGGTCGGTTCGTCCAGCAACAGCAGTTCCGGATCGCGCAATAACAGTCGCGCCAGGCCGATGCGGCGCGCCTCGCCGCCGGACAGGCCGAAGCCGCGCTCGCCGATCGGCGTGTCCAGGCCCTGCGGCAGACGTGCGGCGAAGCGCAGCACCTGCGCCGCCTCGGCGGCGGCATGCAGTTGCGCAGCGCTGGCCTGCGGATCGGCCAGGCGCAGGTTGTCGGCGATGCTGCCGTGGAACAGATACGGCCGCTGCCCGGCGTAGCCGATGCGCAGCCCCTTGCGCACCTGCAAGGTACCGGCACGCGGTGGCAGCCACCCGGCCAGCGCTTCCAGCAGCGTGCTCTTGCCGCTGCCGCTGGGCCCGACCAGGGCCAGGCGCTGGCCGGCGTGCAAGTCGACATCCAGGCCCTGCACCGCATCGCAGCGCGCACCCAGCGGCCGCAGATGCAGCGCGCGCGCCTGCAGCAGCGGCACCTCGCGTGCCGCGCTTGTGGAAGGCGCGGCGACGGGCATTGCCTCGGCAGCGGCGTCGCTCGACACGGCTGCACCCTCGGCGTGCGCAGCCGGCGCGTCCGTGGCCTGCGGCAGGCTTTCCAGCAGGCGCTCCACCTCGGCCGCCGCGGCCAGTGCATTGGCGCGGTCGTGGTAATGCGCGGCCAGGCGCCGCAGCGGCGCATAAAACTCCGGCGCCAGCAGCAGGCAGAACACGCCGGTGCCCAGGGTCGGCACGCTGCCGTGCAGGGCGATCATGCCGAGGTAGCTCAGGCCCAGGTACAGCGCGACGATCGCCACGCTGACCGAGGCGAAGAACTCAAGCACGGTGGACGACAAGAACGCGATGCGCAGCACTTTCAGCGTGCGCTCGCGCACGCCCTCGGCAGCAGCGGCGATCCCGCGCAGTTCGTCGTCGCCGCGCCCGTACAGGCGCAACAGGCCCAGGCCCTTGAGGCGGTCGGCGAAGTGTCCGCCCATCCGCGCCAGTTCGCGCAACTGACGGCGGCCGGCGGCCTCGGCGCCCCAGCCCACCAGCATCATGAAGATCGGCACCAACGGCGCGGTGAACAACAGGATCAGCCCGACCACCCAGTCGCTCCACGCCACCGCCAGCACGATCAACAGCGGCACCACGCTCACTTCCCAGCGCGCGGGGCGGTAGCCGGCGTAGTAGCCGTCCAGCGCATCGCCATGCGCCAGCAGCAGTTCGCCCAGTTCGCCGTTGCGCTGTCCGCGCAGCCACAGCGGCCCGCGCTGCAGCAGTTGCCGGTACACGCGCCGGCGCAATTCGAGTTTGGCCGCATCGGCGACATCGCCGGCAGCCCGCTGCGCGGCGGCGCCGAGCCCGGCACGCAGGACCAACACCAGCGCCAGCAGGCCGAAGGCCGGCAGCGCCTGCGCCAGCTCGCGCCGCTCGACCAGCAGCGCCTGCACCAGCCAGGCGATGGCGCCGGCCTGCACGATCAGCAGCGCGCCGGACGCGCTGATCGCCGCCGCAGCTAGGCGCTGGCGGCCGCGCGCGGCCACGGCCAGGGCCTCCAGCCAGCGCATGCGCTGCTGCCGCTGCTGCGGCGTATCGGCGGGCAGTGCAGTGGACGGCTCGGCGGAATCGGTCAAAACGGGCTCGGCGCGGCGAACGAAGTCGCCAGTTTAGCGGGAAGGCGCTTCCGGGCCGGAACCGCCGTGGCCGCCACGATGCCGGGCACCCCGGTTGCGCACATTGATCTGAATCAAGGTCGAACGCGCCGGCCCGGCGGAAGATCGCCTCCAATCTCCCGCCACTCGGCCACCCAGATGCACATCTTCCACGAGGTAGCACAGCCATGATCGACACCACTGTCGTAGAGCTGTCGCGGCTGCAGTTCGCCATGACCGCGATGTACCACTTCCTGTTCGTCCCGCTCACCCTGGGCCTGTCCTTCATGATCGCGATCATGGAGAGCGTGTACGTCATGACCCGCAAGGACGTGTGGCGGCGCATGACCCTGTTCTGGGGCGTGCTGTTCGGCATCAACTTCGCGATGGGCGTGGCCACCGGCATCGTCATGGAGTTCCAGTTCGGCATGAACTGGTCCTACTACAGCCACTACGTCGGCGACATCTTCGGCGCGCCGCTGGCGATCGAAGGGCTGATGGCGTTCTTCCTGGAGGCGACCTTCATCGGCCTGTTCTTCTTCGGCTGGAGCAAGCTCACCCCGGTCAAGCACCTGATGGTGACCTGGCTGATGGCGCTGGGCACCAACCTGTCGGCGGTGTGGATCCTGATCGCCAACGGCTGGATGCAGAACCCGACCGGCGCGGTGTTCAATCCGGACACCATGCGCATGGAAGTGGTGGACTTCATGGCGGTGGTGTTCAACCCGGTGGCGCAGGCCAAGTTCGTGCATACGGTCAGCGCCGGCTACGTGACCGGTGCGGTGTTCGTGATGTCGATCAGCGCGCTGTACCTGCTGCGCGGCAAGCACCGCGACATCGCCCGGCGCTCGTTCGCGGTGGCCGCCGCGTTCGGGCTGGCGTCCTCGCTGTCGGTGGTGGTGCTGGGCGACGAGAGCGGCTACGCCGCCAACGAACACCAGAAGATGAAGCTGGCCGCGATCGAGGCGATGTGGGAAACGGAGCAGGCGCCGGCCGACTTCACCGCCTTCGGCATCCCCAACCAGGCCACCGGCAAGAACGACTACGCGATCAAGGTGCCGTACCTGATGGGCCTGATCGCCACGCGCTCGTTGAACACGCCGGTGCCGGGCATCCTGGAACTGGTCAAGCGCGCCGAGCACCGCGTGCGCGGCGGGCAGATCGCCTACGGCGCGCTGCAGCGGCTCAAGGCCAACCGCAACGACGCCGAAGCGCGGGCGGTGTTCGATCGCCACTGGCAGGACCTGGGCCACGGCCTGCTGCTCAAGCGCTACCGCGAGGACATCCTCAACGCCACCCCGGAGGAGATCGCCAAGGCCGCGCTGGACACGGTGCCGCGGGTACTGCCGCTGTTCTGGACGTTCCGGGTGATGGCCGGCCTGGGCTTCTACCTGATCGCGTTCTTCGCCGCGGCGCTGTGGTTCTCCTGCAAGCACAACTTCGAGGACAAGCGCTGGTTCCTGAAGCTGGCGCTGTGGACCCTGCCAATGCCGTGGATCGCGATCGAGTGCGGCTGGTTCGTGGCCGAGTACGGCCGCCAGCCGTGGGCGGTGGAAGGCGTGCTGCCGACCTTCTATGCCGCTTCCGGCCTGGCCCTGCACGACATCCTGATCACCCTCGCCGGCTTCGTGGCGATCTACACCACGCTGCTGATCATCGAGATCAAGCTGATGCTCAAGGCGATCCGCAAGGGGCCGGACGACCTGCCCGCCCTGCTGCAACCCGCCCCGCGTCCCGTCACCCCGATCGCCGCACCTGCGGCCGCCGGCCACCTCTGATTCCGGCAGGAGACACACCATGGACTTCATTGCATTGGACTACACCACGCTGCGCGTGATCTGGTGGCTGCTGCTGGGCATCCTGCTGATCGGCTTCGCGGTGATGGACGGATTCGACCTGGGCGTCGGCGCGCTGCTGCCGTTCGTGGCCAAGACCGACGCCGAACGCCGGCTGGTGGTCAACACCATCGGCCCGGTCTGGGAAGGCAACCAGGTCTGGTTGATCCTGGGCGGCGGCGCGATCTTCGCCGCCTTCCCGCCGCTGTACGCGGTGAGCTTCTCCGGCTTCTACCTGGCGATGTTCGTGATCCTGTTCGCGCTGATCCTGCGCCCGGTCGGGTTCAAGTTCCGCGGCAAGCTGCCCAGCCAGCGCTGGCGCAACGGCTGGGACTGGGCGCTGTTCGTCGGCGGCTTCATCCCGGCGCTGATCATGGGCGTGGCGGTGGGCAACGTGCTGCTGGGCGTGCCGTTCCACTTCGACGACACCCTGCGGGTGTTCTACACCGGCAGCTTCTTCGGCCTGCTGATGCCGTTCGCCCTGCTCGCCGGCCTGCTCAGCGTGAGCATGCTGGTGGCGCACGGCGCGGCGATGCTGGTGGTGAAGACCGACGGCCCGGTGGCCGAGCGCGCGGCGCGCTACGGCAGCATCGCCGCCCTGGCGGCCTGCGCGCTGTTCGCCGGCGCCGGGGTATGGGTGGCCACTGGCCTGCCCGGCTATGCGGTCACCTCGCAGGTGGTCACCGACGGCGCCACCAACCCGCTGCTGAAGACCGCCGTGCTCGGCGAGGTCGGCGGCTGGATGCACAACTACCAGACCATGCCGCTGACCGCCCTGGCCCCGGCCGCCGGCCTGCTCGGCCTGCTGCTCAGCGCGGTGCTGCTGCGCAAGCGCCGCGGCGGCCTGGCGTTCATCGCCTCCGGCGCGGCCATCGCCGGCATCATCCTGACCGTGGGCTTTGCGATCTTCCCGTTCCTGCTGCCCTCCTCCAGCCAGCCCGGCTCCAGCCTGACCGTGTGGGACGCCTCCAGCAGCCACCTGACCCTGTGGATCATGCTGCTGGCCACCGTGGTGTTCCTGCCGATCATCCTCGGCTACACCACCTGGGTGTACCGCGTGCTCAAGGGCAAGGTCACCGCCGCCTCCCTGGACGACAACCCCAACGCGTACTGACGCGCCCGCAAGGAGAAACGATCATGTGGTACTTCGCCTGGATTCTCGGTGTCGGCCTGGCCTCCACCGCCGCCATCCTCAACGGCATGTGGTTCGAAGCGCGCGAGCGCAACGCGGCGGATGCCGCGGACGCAGCCGCCGCGGGGGACTGAAATTTTTTTGCAAAGGCGCTTGCCGAATGCGGAAGACCTCCGTATCATGTGCGGCTCCTTCGGGGTGTAGCTCAGTCTGGTAGAGCGCTACGTTCGGGACGTAGAGGTCGCAGGTTCGAATCCTGTCTCCCCGACCAGTTTCAAGGTCACAAGAAGCCTGGAAAACCACAGTTTTCCGGGTTTTTTTGTGTCTGCAATCCGGTCTCGCGACGGCGTGGCGTCGCCCCCGCATTGCTACGGCGTACTTGGCCGCTTGCGGCGGCGACCCGGATCGGTCTGCACGACGGCGAACATCGGCACCGCACCGATCCCGGTGATGCACATCAGTGTCCATCGTGGGAACCGCTGCTCGCATCCCGTCCCCTGTCTCGGCATTGCGTCAGCGGCCCGAGCGCATCACGCGCCCGCCCTCCCGACGCGTCACGAGGACACTTCCATGCCCGGCAAAACCATCCACACCCTGATTACCTGGATTCCCGATTCCGCCAACGATGGAGAACGCGAGGCGAAACGCCTCAATGCCAGATTCTCGGCCTATTCGAACGTGATCGACGGCCGCAAGCTCACCAGCAGCGCACTGGACGGCTACATGAGTCTGATCGTGGTCGGCCACCGCAGCGAACTGCTCAAGAGCGGCGTGCTGGGCAGCCTGACCACGCTGGTGCGTGGCTCGCAGTGCCCCTGGGTGGTGCTGGCGAACTGCGCCAGCGGCACCGCGACGCAACAGGGCACGCTCGGCGATAACGAACTGTGGGAGCCGGCCCAGAAACTTGCCAATGATCTGAAGATCCGGGTCTCCGGTACCACACGCGCACTGACCTTCGACGAGGTCGGCCAGGGAACGGCCTTTGCGCTGGCCCTCGGCGAAGTGCTGATCCGCTCCAATCCGCCCGGCACGAGCGGACTCTGGAAGGACTTCCACCCGCAGGACGGCATAGAGCAAATCACGCAAGGCTTGCGCAACCTGTAAACGCCCCGGCGACGCCCCACACCGCGTGGTCCCACCACGATCCCGCGCACGACGCGCGGGATCGGGAATTGGCTCACTCCACCGGCAAACTGATGTAGCTCGCCTGCTGCGGCGTGTGCCAGATCCGCTGCGTCGCCTTCTGGTAATCGCCGGGCTTGGCGAAGTAGATGTTCGGCACGTAGGTCTGCGGATTGCGGTCGTACAGCGGGAACAGGCTCGACTGCACCTGCACCATCACCCGGTGGCCACGCTCGAAGGTGTGGTTGGCGGTGGGCAGGCCGAAGCGGTAGGCCAGCGGCTGGTTCGGGGTCAGCGGCGCCGGATGCTCGAAGCTTTCGCGGTAGCGGCCGCGGAAGATCGCCAGCGACACCGGCAATTCGTAGCCGCCCAGTTTCGGATCGGACGCCATCTGGTCCGGGTACACGTCGATCAGCTTCACCACCCAGTCGCTGTCGCTGCCGCTGGTGGAGGCCTGCAGGTTCACCTGCGGCGCGCCGGCGATGCGCAGCGGCGCCTGCAGCGGTTCGCTGACGAAGGTCAGCACGTCCGGGCGGCCGTCGACGAAGCGCTGGTCGTGCACCAGCCAGGTGGTCCACATGTCGCGGTCGCCGAAAACCACCGGGCGCGGCACGAACGGCACCGGCTTGGCCGGGTCGGACACGTACTCGGTGTACTCGCCCTGCCCGGCCTTGGGCGCCTCGAACGAGACGCGGCCGCCGGCCTCCAGGTACAGCGGCTTGCTCTGCGCCGGGCAGCCCTGCGCGCAGCTCAGCGGCCAGCGCTGCAGGCGGTCCCAGTGGTTGGCGCCGGTGTCGTAGATCAGCACCGGCGGCGTGTCGGCCTTGGGCGCGCCGTCGACCAGGTACTGATCGAAGAACGGCTTGAGCACGTCGCGGCGGAACTGCAGCGCGGTATCGCCGTCGAACTGCAGCGCACCCAGCGAGGCGCCCTCGTAGTTGACCTGGCTGTGCCGCCACGGCCCCATCACCAGGTAGTTCTTGTCGTTGCCGGTATCGCGCGGCTCCATCGCCTCGTAGCTGTGGATCGCGCCCCACATGTCTTCCTGGTCCCACAGCCCCTGCAGCCACATCGTCGGCACCTTCAGCGGGGTGCGCGCCATCACCTTGTCCAGCGCCTGCTCCTGCCAGAACGCGTCGTAGGCCGGGTGCTCGGTGAGCTTGCGCCACCACGGCAACTGCTCCAGCCCGGCAGCCTTGGCGTAGTCGCCGGCCGAGCCGGCGCGCAGGAAATTGCTGTAGTCGTCGTAGCCCTGGCGCGGGATGCCCTCGCCCTTGCCGCGCCGGGTCATCTGGCCGGTGAAGTAGTCCAGGTTGACCTGGCGGAAGGCGCCGTAGTTGAGCCAGTCGTCGCCCATCCAGCCGTCGATCATCGGGCTTTCCGGCGCGGCCACCTTCAGCGCCGGATGCGGATCGGCCAGCGCCATCACCACGGTGAAGCCCTCGTAGGACGAACCGATCATGCCGACCTTGCCGTTGGATTCGGGCACGTGCTTGACCAGCCAGTCGATGGTGTCCCAGGCGTCGGTGGCATGGTCGACCTTGGTCGGGTTGAGCGGCCCGCGCAGCGGCCGGGTCACCACGTAGTCGCCCTCCGAGCCGTATTTGCCACGGATATCCTGGAACACGCGGATGTAGCCGCCATCGACGAACACCTCGTCGCCCTGCGGCAGCAGATCGCGCATGTGCGGCGAGGCCAGCCGGCTGGCACGGCCGCTGGCGTCGTAGGGCGTACGGGTCAGCAGCATCGGCGCGCCGTGCGCGCCCTTGGGCAGCACGATCACCGTGTGCAGCTTGACCCCGTCGCGCATCGGGATCATCACCTCGCGCTTGATGTAGTCGTTGGCCGCGGTCGGCGCGACGAAGGGCTTGCCGGTGATGTCCGGGGTCATCGGCGCGGTCTGGGCGAACGCGGTGCCGGCGGTGGCGAGGGCGACAGCAGCGGCGAGCAGGCAGGGAGCGAGGCGGCGCATGGGCATTGGATCCCGAAAGGAGGCGAATCCGCGACGCTAGGCGACGGCGCCTCACTCGGCAAGTGACAAAGGCTGGGTCGCCGACCCTCGCCGTTGGCGCCGCGGGCACGCGAGCGCGCAGGCACGCCATGCCAATCAGCTCAGGTGGCTGCCCTGCCCCAGCTCCACCGACGCGACGCAGATCACTCCCTTGCCAGGCAGCTCAGGCGCCCGACCGACCAGGATCGCAGCGCCTCAGTGCCGCACCTGGCCTTCGCCGCGCACCACGAAGCGCTCCACGGTCAGCGCTTCCAGGCCCATCGGGCCGTAGGCGTGCAGGCGCGTGGTGGAGATGCCGATCTCCGCGCCCAGGCCGAGTTCGCCGCCGTCGGAGAAGCGCGAGGAGGCGTTGACCATCACCACTGCCGCGCGCAGCGCCTGCACGAAGGCCTCGGCGTTGGCCGCATCGGCGGTGGCGATGACTTCGGTGTGATCCGAGCCGTAGCGGCGGATGTGCGCGATCGCCGCGTCCAGGTCGGGCACCACCGCCACCGCCAGGATCAGGTCCAGATATTCGGCGGCGTAGTCGTCGTCGCTGGCGGGGTCGATGTCCGGCAGCAGCGCGCGGGTGGCGGCATCGCCGCGCAGGGAGACGCCGCGTTCGCGCAGCGCCTGCGCGGCCAGCGGCAGGAAGCGCGCGGCCACGTCGGCGTGCACCAGCAGCGTTTCCAGCGAATTGCAGGCGGCCGGCCGCGTGGTCTTGCCGTCGACCAGCAGCTTCACCGCCAGCGCCAAGTCCGCCGAGGCGTCGACGAACAGATGGCATACGCCCTTGTAGTGCTTGATCACCGGCACCCGCGCATGTTCGGCGACGAAGCGGATCAGGCCTTCGCCGCCGCGCGGGATCGCCAGGTCGACGATGTCGTGGAGCTGCAGCAGTTCCAGCATGGTGTCGCGGCGCAGATCCTCGACCAGGGTCAGCGCGGCCTCGCCGATGCCGGCGTCGCGCAAGGCACGGCGCAGCGCCGCGGCGATGGCGGTGTTGGAGTGGATCGCCTCGGAGCCGCCGCGCAGGATCACCCCGTTGCCGGCCTTGATGCACAGCGCCGCGGCGTCGGCGGTAACGTTGGGGCGCGCCTCGTAGATCATCGCCACCACGCCCAGCGGCACGCGGATCTTCTGCACGCGGATGCCGTTGGGGCGCACGTCGTCGCGGGTGACCTGCCCCACCGGGTCGGGCAGGCCCGCCACCTCGCGCAGCGCCGCGGCGATGCCGGCCAGGCGTTTGCCGTCCAGCGCCAGCCGGTCCAGCATCGCGCTGCCGACGTCCTTGGCCCGCGCCGCCTCCAGATCGCGCGCGTTGGCGGCGAGGATCGCCTGCGCATCGGCCTCCAGTGCCGCCGCCATCGCCTCCAGCAAGGCCTGTTTGGCCGGCGACGACAGCTGCGCCAGCGCTTGCGCGGCATCGCGGCATTGCAGGGCCTGGGTGCGGATGGAGGTCATTGGGCGGCTCCGGTGGATTCGGGATTCGGGATTCGGGATTCGGGATTCAAAAAGGCTACGCGCGACGCGAGGAAATCAGAGGCGGCGAATGCGAGGCGCGATGCAGGTGCCGGCCTTGCGGCGCAGACGCGGCCGGCGCGGGGCGGGCGCGATTACGCCGACTCCCCATTCCCGACTCCCGATTCCCGCACCACCACCAGATCGTCGCGATGAATCACATTCTCGCCATAGTTGTAGCCCAGGATCGCCTCGATGTCGCGCGAGTGGCGGCCGGCGATGCGACGGATGTCCACTGCCGCGTACTGGCTGACGCCGCGCGCCAGGCAGCGCTCGCCGGCCGCGTCGCGCAGGCGCACTTCCACCATGTCGCCGCGGCGGAACTCGCCCACGGCGCCGGCCACGCCGCCCGGCAGCAACGAGGCGCCCTTGTCGAGCAGCGCGGCGGCAGCACCGGCATCGACCAGGATCGCTCCCGGTTCCACCGGCACGTGGCGCAGCCAGTACTTGCGCGCGGCGATGCGGGTGCGCGCGGCATGGATGCGGGTGCCGCGCAGGCTGTCCTGGGCCAGGCCGCGCAGCACCTCTGCACTGCGGCCGTTGAACAAATAGGTCTCGATGCCGGCGGCGCCGGCCTTGGCCGCCGCCTCCAGCTTGGTGCGCATGCCGCCGGTGCCCACGCCGCTGCCGCTGCCGCCTGCCATGGCCAGCACCGCCGCGCTCAGTTCCTGCACCTCGTGCAGCGGCTGCGCCTGCGGGTCGCGGCGCGGGTCGGCGGTGTACAGGCCGTCGATATCGGTGGCGATGAACAGCGCATCGGCATCGACCAGGGCGGCGACGATCGCGGCCAGATTGTCGTTGTCGCCGAGCTTGAGCTCGTCTACCGAGACGGTGTCGTTCTCGTTCACCACCGGCAGCGCGCCCAGCCGCAACAGTTCGCCCAGCGTGGCGCGCGCGTTGAGGTAGCGGCGACGGTTGCGCAGGTCGTCGTGGGTCAGCAGCACCTGCGCCACCGGCCGCTCGAAGAAGCGCTGCCACAGCGCGATCAGCTGCGCCTGGCCGAGCGCGGCCAGCGCCTGCCGTGCCGCCAGCGCCGCACCGGCCTCGGCAGCCTTGGGCACGATGGCGCGTCCGGCGGCCACCGCGCCGGAGGACACGATCACCAGTTCGCGCCCGGCCGCCAGGTTGGCCGAGACGAACTGCGCCAGGCCCAGCGCGAAGCGCGGGGTCAGCCCGCCGCCGTCGGCGGCCAGCAAGCTGCTGCCGACCTTGAGCACCGCGCGCCGCCACGGCGGCAGGCGTTGTTCGACGAAGGGCGATGGCGTCTGCGAGGTCATGGGATCAGCGCGTGTTCCATTCGTACACGGTGAGGTCGGAGCAACCTTGGATCGCCAGCGGATCGGCGGCGACGATCGCCTGGGCCTGCGCCAGGTCGTCCACGCCCTGCAGCAGGTAGGCGCCGCCGCTGCGGTCGCTGAAGCCGCCGGTCAGCGCCAGCAGGCCGCGCGCGCGCAGGTCGTCGAGGAAGGCCTGATGCGGCGCGACCACGCGCTCGTCGAAGCTCGGTTTGCGCATCGCCAGGACCAGGTAGTGCTTCATCGTACGGTGTTCCTTCTGCAATCGGTTTGCATGTTCGGCGTCGCAGCGAATGCTTTTTGTGGGAGGGGCTTCAGCCCCGACGCGTTATAGCGCCGAGGCGTCGCGGTTGAAGCCCTCCCACAGGCAATCAAGCCTCCAGCGCCTGCCAACGCGCCTGCAGCTCGTCCAGGCGCAGATCGGCGGCGGCGCCCGGCGAGACCCGCGCGGCCAGGCTGCCTTCCGGCGTGCGCCCCTGCCCTGCGCTGTCGGCGGATGCGGCGGCGGCCTGGTAGGCCTCGCGGAACGGCACACCGGCCACTGCGGCTTCCACCGCCACGTCGGTGGCGTACATGCCCGAATCGATCGCCGCGCGCAGCCTGTCCTCGCGCCACTCCAGGTTGGCCAGCAGCGCCGGCAGCAGCTCCAGCGCGGCCAGGCCGCGGCCGAAACCGTGGAAGATCGCACCCTTGCTGCTCTGCAGATCGCGGTGATAGCCCGACGGCAACGACAGCAACTGTTCGATCTCGGTGCGCGCGGCAGCCACGCTGGCGTGGGTGGCGCGCATCAGCTCGATCACGTCGGGGTTGCGCTTGTTGGGCATGATCGAGCTGCCGGTGGTGTACTGCGCCGGCAACGCGACGAACCCGAATTCGCCGCTGGTGAACAGCGACAGATCCCAGGCCAGGCGGCGCAGATCCAGGGTGGCGCTGCCCAGCGCTTCCAGCGCGGCCATCTCGAATTTGCCGCGCGAGAGCTGCGCGTAGATCGGGCTGACCTGCAGGCGCGCGAAGCCCAGCGCGGCGGTGGTGTGCGCACGGTCCAGCGGCAGGTTGACGCCGTAGCCGGCGGCGGTGCCCAGCGGATTGCAGTCGACCAGGCGCAGGGTGTCGCGGGCGCGCAGCGCGTCGTCGATGAAGGCCTCGGCCCAGCCCGCCCACCACATGCCCGCCGAGGACACCACGGCGCGCTGGATGTGGGTGTAGCCGGGCACCGGCAGGTCGCGCTCGGCCCGCGCGCGGTCCAGCGCCACCTTGGCGATCTCCGCGCTCAGTTGCGCCAGCCGCGCCAGCCTGTCCTTCAGCCACAGCCGGGTGGCCACCAGGATCTGGTCGTTGCGGCTGCGTCCGGTGTGGATCTTGCGCCCGGCATCGCCCAGGCGTTCGGTCAGCCGCGCCTCGATCGCCGAGTGCCCGTCCTCGAAGCGCGCATCCAGCACGAACGCGCCGCTGCGGAAATCCTCGGCCAGCACCGCCAGCTCGCGCTGCAGCCCGGCCAGTTCGTCGGCGGACAGGATGCCGATGCGCTGCAGGCCCTCGGCGTGCGCGCCGCTGGCGGCGATGTCGTGCAGGAAGAACTCGCGGTCCAGGAGCACGTCGTCGCCGGCCAGGAAGGCCTGGATCTGCGTGTCGACGGCGACGCCGGGTTTTTGCCAGAGCAGATTGGTCATTGGAGAGCCGGGATTGGGGAATGGGGAATGGGGATTCGGAAAGCGGCGCGCTGCGGCGGTGATGGACGCCGCGCTGAGGTGGCGCCCTACGCCGGCGTGTCCATCCGCGGGATCGAGGTCAGTTCGTCAACGCCCAGCGCCAGGTTGAGGTTCTGCATCGCCTGCGTCGCGGCGCCCTTGAGCAGGTTGTCCAGGGTCGCCACCAGCACCAGCCGCTTGTTGCCCGGGGCAAGGGTGAAGCCGCCGAGCTGCACGCCGTGGCGGCCGGCGATGCGGCTGACCCACGGCGCCTCGTCGACTACCTCGATCAGCGGCTCATCGGCATAGCGCGTGCGATACAACTGCTGCACCGCGTCCAGCTTGAGCGGTTGCTGCAGCCACAGGTTCACGGTCATGGTGATGCCACGGAAATGCGGCGCCACGTGCGGCATGAATTCCACCGGCACGCCGAGCTGCGCGGACACCTCGCGCTCGTGCATGTGGTCGGTCAGCGCGTAGGGCATCAGGTTGTCGTGCAGCAGCGCCGGGTTGTTCTTGTCCGACGGCGTGGTGCCGGCGCCGGAATAGCCGGACACGCCGAAGCACTGCGGCGGCCCGGCGAGCTGCTCGCGCAGCGGCGCGATCGCCAACTGCATCGCGGTGGCGTAGCAGCCCGGATTGCTGATGCGGCGCTGCCCGGCATAGCCGGCGCGGGTCAGTTCCGGCAGGCCGTAGTACCAGGCCGGGTCGAAGCGGTAGTCCGCAGAGAGATCGACCACGATCGGGTCGGGCGCGCCGGCGGCGACCGCCGCATCCAGCGCCGCCACATAGGGCGCGGCCTTGCCGTTGGGCAGCGCCAGCACCACCACGTCGGCGCGCTTGGCCGCCACCGCGTCCGGGTCGAGATTCTCGTAGCGCAACTCGCCTTCGTAAGCGTCGTGGTGCGCATCGACGCGCTGCCCGTCCAGCTCGCGCGAGGACAGGAAGGCCAGCCGCAACTGCGGATGCGCGGCGATCAGGCGGATCAGTTCGGCGCCGGTGTGGCCACGGGCGCCGACGATGCCGATGGAATGAATGGAAGTGCTCATGCGTGCGAATCCAGGCGGAACTGCAGGTGGCGTTTCACCCCGGCCCATTCCGTATCGATGATGGAGAAGATGACGGTGTCGCGCGGGGTGCCGTCGGCGTGACGCTTGTGGTTGCGCAGCACGCCGTCCTGCTTGGCCCCCAGCCGCGCGATCGCGGTGCGCGAGGCATGGTTGAACCAGCTGGTCTCGAACACCACGCTGAGGCAGCCCAGCGATTCGAAGGCGTGGCCAAGCAGCAACAGCTTGGCCTCGGTGTTCAGGCCACTGCGCTGCACCCGCGGCGCATACCAGGTGTAGCCGATCGACAGCGTCGGCACCTGCGGATCCAGGCCGTAGAAACGCGTGCTGCCGACGATCTCGCCCTGCGCATCGCGCACCACGAACGGCAGCACCCGGCCCAGCGCCTGCACCTCCAGCGCGGCAGCGACGTAGGCGTCCACCCGCTCTGGCGCCGGCACATTGGTGTACCACAGCGCGTCCAGGCCGCTGCCGCGCAGCGCGGCGCGCAGGCCCTCGGCATGCGCCGCCTGCAGCGGCTCCAGGCTGACGTGGCGCCCGCGCAGTGTGGGCACGTGGCGCCAGGCCTCGGGCAGCACGGGATCGATGCTGGAGATGGGAACGGTCATGACGAAGGCGCCGCTCAACCCTGCAGGGTCGGCGTGCGCGTCGCGCAATGCGCCACGCAGTGCTGGATCTGCTCGAAGGTCTCCAGGCCGTACCAGAACACCTTCCACTTCTCCTGCTTGAAGCAGCCGTCGGACTCGGCGTAGTAGAAGATGTTGACCTGGTTGTTGTGGCGCGAACGCCAGAACAGCTGCGGCGTCTCCTCGCGCATCACGTTCCACACCGCGCGGCCCAGGCCCTCGCCCTGCGCGTCGTCGAGCACGGCGAACTTGTCCAGGTAGGTGTAGCCGCCCTCGTCGGTCAGGATCACCGCGGTGCGATAGTTCTCGCTGACGTAGGCGCGCAGCAGCTTGGTGGTGTCGAAATAGTCCGGCACCAGGGTGCGGCCGAAACTGGATTCGATCAGGGTCTTCAGCCGCGGCAGGTCCAGCTCGCTCCACGCCGTGGCGCGCAGCACCTTTTCGCCGCGCCGCACCAGGGTGCCCGAGCCCTTGTGGGTGAACAGTTCCTTGGCCAGGTCGGCCGGGCGCGTGATCGACACCGACGACTCCAGCGGCAGCCGGTCCAGCAGGTCCTTGATCTGCTCGATCTTCACCTTCATGCCGCCATGAATCCACGGCTGCGCGATCAAGTGGTCGTACTCGGTGGACAGGTTGATCGAATCGATCACCGTGCCCTTCTCGTCGAGCAGGCCGCCGGTGCCGGTGAGGAAGATGATCTTGTACGGCTGCAGTTCCTGCACCAGTTCGTTGGCGGCGAAATCGGCGTTGATGTTGAGGATCTGGCCGCTGGGGGTCTCGCCCAGGCTGGTGATGACCGGGATCGAGCCGGCCTGCAGGCTGGCCTCGATCGGCGCCAGGTTCACCGCGGTGACCTCGCCGACCAGCCCGTAGGTATCGCGGTCCAGGTACTGCGCCTCGAACACGCCGCCGGTGATCGAGGTGGCGCGCGCGCCGTTCTGCTGCAGCGCCTCGACCAGCTTCAGATTGGAAGCCTGGAACACCCGGCGCACGATCGCCAGCGCTTCCGGCGAGGTCACCCGCAGGCCGTTGACGGTCTGCTTGTCGATGCCGGCGGCGGACAGCTCCGCGTCCAACTGCGGGCCGGCGCCGTGCAGCACGATCGGGGTCAGGCCGACTTCCTGCAGGAACGACAGCGAGGAAGTCAGCGCCTCCAGGTCGTCGCGCAGCACCGCGCCGCCGACCTTGACCACGGCGAAGCGCTTGGCGTCCAGTTGCGAGAAGCGCTTGAGGTACTGGCTGATCTCCTTCGCGCTGGCCATGCTCGAGAGCAGGCGCACGATGGTCTGGCGGGTTTGGCGGTTGGCGTGCATGGCGTGGGGCGATGTCCGAAGGAATCCAGGGTGGAGCCGATCGCAGGATCGGTCCGGGCGACGTGGAAAGGCGCGCGGCTCAGCGCGGGCCGTTGATGATGCGATGCACCGAGGCGGCGTAGCGCTGCAGTTGCTCCAGCGTCACGAACTCGTCGGCGGTATGCGCCTGGGCGATGTCGCCCGGGCCGTAGACCAGCGCGGTGTAGCCGCCGGCGGAGAACAGCGAGGCCTCGGTCCAGAAGTCCACCGCGTTGCCGATCGGCAGCTCCAGCGCATCGGCGACGTCGCGCGCGGCCAGGCGCTTGTCCTCGGCGCGCGCAATGTCTCCCGACGGCAGGCTCGGCCCGCGGAAGGTCTCCTCGAAATGCGCCGCGGCCGGCTCGGCGAAGCCGGCGAAGGTCGCCAGCAACGCATCCACATCCATCGACGGCAGCGGCCGGAAACCGAAGCGCAGCTCCGCCGCCGGCGCGATCATGTTGGCCTTGATCCCGCCCTCGACCCGGCCGATGTTGAAGCGCAGCCCGGTCAGCCCGCCGAAGCGCGCATGCGCCAGCGACTCCACATGGTCCAGCGCACGGCCGCCCCAGCGCATTGCCTGATGCAGGGCGCTGGCCGCGGCATCCTGCTTGCCGGAGGCATGCCCGGCGCGGCCGGCGAAGCGCATCAGCACCGAACTGATGCCGCGGTGCGCCAGCACCGCCTCGCTCATGGTCGGCTCGGCCACCAGCACCGCTTCATAGGGAATACCGCGGGCCAGGAACGCGGCGATGCAGCGCGGGTCGTTGGCTTCCTCGTCGCTGGAGAACAGGAACGCGGCATCGCCGTCGCCGGCATTGGCCGCGGCCAGCAGCGCCGCCGCCGCGCCCTTGATGTCGCACACGCCCAGGCCGACCACGCGATCGTCCAGGCGCCGCATGACGTGCGGATCGGCGCTCCAGTGCGGCGAATCCGGCACCGTGTCCAGGTGCACGTTGAACAGGTACTTCGGCGTGCCGCGTACCGCGTACAGGCTGACCGCGCCGGCGCCGTGGTCGATCACCTCCACCGCGAAGCCGGGCAGCTGCGCACGGAGGTAGTCGAAGATGCCATCGGTGCCGATCGCCCGCGGCGGATTGCGGGTGTCGAAGGACACCAGTTCTTTCAGGTGGGTCAGGGTGGATTCGAGCAGATCGGTCATGGTGTGTCAGGCTGCCGTGGTGCTGGTGCGGTAGAGATCGGGATAGGCGATTTCCATCAACGACTGCGGCCGCGCCGGCGCGGCGAACCCATACTGGGCGTACAGCGCATGCGCATCGGAGGTGGCGAGCATGAAGCGACGCAGGCCTTGCAGCTGCGGGTGGGCCATCACCGCCGCCACCAGCTGCTTGCCGTAGCCGCGGCCGCGGTGGGCGTCGAGCACGAACACGTCGGCGAGATAGGCGAAAATCGCGCCGTCGGTGATCACCCGGGCGAACGCCACCTGCCCGACGCCATCGAGATGGCCGCCGAAGCACAGCGAACCGGCGATCGCCCGCTGCACCGTGTCCAGCGGGATGCCCAGGCTCCAATAGGCCTGCTCGCTTAGGAAGCGATGGATCAACGGCAGATCCAGTTCCTGCTTGTCGGTGCTGATGCGCAGTGCGTGCATGAGGTCCATCAGACAGGTCCTTCTCCCCTCGGGAGAAGGTGCCCCGCAGGGGCGGATGAGGGTACGAGCGAAGCCTGGTGAAGCCAATCGCGCTAGCAGGTGAAGATCCTGGCGAAGCTCGCGCAACCAACTAGTGCGAGGCTTCGCCCGGACCCTCACCCCAACCCCTCTCCCGAAGGGAGAGGGGCTTTACGCGTCAGCGGTTGACCTGCGCGTACAGCGTCGAGCTCATCCCGAACAGCTTGATGAAGCCCTCGGCCTCGGCCACGCCCCAGTCCGCCGACTGCGCGTAGGTCGCGCCCTTGGCGTTGAGCAGGTGCGGCGACTTCACCGCCACCGCGTCGACGCGGCCGCCGCGGGTCTCCAGCGTCACTTCGCCGTTGACCATGGCCTGCGACGACTTCAGGAAGGCTTCCAGGTCGGTCTTCAGCGGATCGTGATAGAAGCCTTCGTACACCAGCTCCACCCACTTGCGCGCCACGTCCGGCTTGAAGCGGTTCTGCTGCTTGGTCAGCACCGCATCCTCCAGCGCGCGGTGCGCGGCCAGCAGCGCCACCAGGCCCGGCGCCTCGAATACGATGCGGCCCTTCAGGCCGATCACGGTGTCGCCGGTGTACACGCCGCGGCCCACGCCGTAGGGCGCGAACAGCTTGTTGAGCTTGGCCAGGATCTGCTCGCCCGGCAGCGCCTTGCCGTCGAGCTCGACCGCCTCGCCGTGCACGAACTTCAGCTTCACCGTCAGCGGCTCGGTCGGCCACGCGCTGCGCGGCGCGCACCAGCCGCGGGCGCCCTCGCCCGGCGCTTCCCAGCGGTCGATCTCGCCGCCGGACATGGTCAGGCCAAGCAGGTTCTCGTTGATGGTGTAGGCCTGCTGCTTGGCACGCACGCCGAAGCCGCGCTCCTCCAGGTACTTCTGCTCGTAGGCGCGGGTCTGGGTGTGTTCCTTCTGGATCTCGCGGATCGGGGCGACGATCTCGTAGTCGCCCAGCGCCTTGACCGCCAGGTCGAAGCGCACCTGGTCGTTGCCCATGCCGGTGCAACCGTGGGCGATGGTCTTGGTGCCCAGTTCCTCGGCGCGCTTGAGCGCGGCATCGACGATCAGATAGCGGTCCGACACCAGCAGCGGATACTGGCCCTGGTAGCCCTCGCCCGCCCACACGAACGGCTTGACGAAGCCGGCCCAGATCGCCGGGCCGCCGTCGACGGTGACGTGGCTGGCCGCGCCCAGTTCCGCGGCGCGCTTCTCGATGAAGTCGCGCTCCTCGGCATCCACGCCGCCGGTGTCGGCGAACACGGTGTGCACCGCATACCCCTTGGCCTGCAGGTAGGGAATGCAGAAGCTGGTGTCGAGGCCGCCGGAGAAAGCGAGGACGATGTCCTTGAGGCCGGGAGTGGGGAGTGGGGAATCGGGAATGGTAGAAGCGGTGCTCATGGCGGTTTCCTTGATGACGCGTAAAAGTGGGGGCAAAGGCTGCTGCTGCGACGATTCTCTATTCCCGATTCCCGATTCCCGCTTGCGAAGCAAGCGCCGCCATGATCGCCTTCTGCACATGCAGGCGGTTCTCGGCCTCGTCGATGGCGATGCAGTTGGGCGAATCCATCACCGCGTCGGTGGCCTTGACGTTGCGGCGCAGCGGCAGGCAGTGCGAGAACACGCCGTTGTTGGTCAGCGCCATCTTGCGTTCGTCGACGATGAAGTGCTGGTACTGGTCGCGGATCGGCTTCTCCGGGCCCCAGTTGCCGAAGAACGGCAGCGCGCCCCAGCTCTTGGCGTAGACCACGTCGGCACCGGCGTAGGCGCTGTCGATGTCGTGGCTGACGGTCAGCGAGCCGCCGCTCTCCTGCACGTTCTGCGCGGCCCAGCCCATGTAGCGCTCGTCGAGCACGTAGTCCGGGGTTGGGCACAGCAGGGTCACGTCCATGCCCAGGCGGGTGGCGATGGTCAGCGCGGAATTGGCCACCGCGGTGTTCAGCGGCTTGGGATGGTAGGTCCAGGTCAGCACGTACTTCTTGCCGCGCAGGTCGCGGGTGCCGAAGTGCTCCTGCAGCGCCAGCGCATGCGCCAGTTCCTGGCAGGGATGGGTGATGGTCTCCATGTTGATCACCGGCACCGGCGAGTACTTGGCGAAGCTCTTCAGCACCAGGTCCTCGCGGTCCTTGGCCCAGTCGACGAACTTCGGGAACGCGCGCACGCCGATCAGGTCCACATAGCGACCCAGCACCCGCGCCACCTCGGCGATGTGCTCTTCGGTGTCGCCGTCCATCACCGTGCCCAGGTCGAACTCGATCGGCCACGCGTCCTTGCCCGGCTGCAGCACCACCGCGTGGCCGCCCAACTGGAACGCGCCCAGCTCGAAGCTGGTGCGGGTGCGCATGGACGGGTTGAAGAACACCAGCGCGATCGACTTGCCCTTCAGCTCGCTGCCGAGGCGGTTGCGCTTGAACAGCGCCGCCTGGGTCAGCAGCGCGTCGAGCTCGGCGCGGCTCCAGTCCTGGGTGTTCAAGAAGTGCTTCAGAGACATCGATCGATCCTTTGCAGCGGTGGGGACGCGGGGACGCGCGAGGCGTTCTACAGGGAGGTTCTTTACGGGTGAAACTTTTCCGGCCGATGAAAACGAAAAAACCCAGCCTCGGGCTGGGTTTTCAGAACGAACGGCACGACGCTCCGGTTACCCAGCGAGAATGTGGGATTCCGGTCGACGCGCGCGCGACGTCATGCCCGAGGCCATGCGTGCGGCGCTGAGATCGTGCTGGGGCAGGTTCGCTTTCATCGGCGCGCATCCTCGCACGCGCACGCCACAGGCGCAAGCGCGTGCGGCGCTCAGCGCGGGGGCACCACCACCGCGTCGGGCACGTACGGCGCCACCGAGACGCGGATACGCAGGCGGTTGCCCGGATCCTCGGGCAGCCGCGAGCGGTACTTGGTGCCCTTGTAGACATAGTCCACGTCGTAGGCGATGGGCCGGCGGAACTCGCGGCCGACCTCGACCATCCGGCAGTTGCGCCCCCCCTGCGGCGCCGCGGCCGGCGCAGCCGCCTGCGGTGCCGGCTCCTCGTGGCGGCGGCTGAAGATGTCCTTCACCGAATCCATCAGCCGGTTCAAGCGGCTGTCGTCCTCGGCCGGCTTGGGCGCCGGCGCCGTCGGGGCCGGCGTGGGAGCCGGGTCGCATTGCTGCTCAGTGCGGGTGGCGCGCAGGGTCTGGTAGACCGGCTCCACGTTCAGCACCTGGGCGTAGTCCAGCTTGACGTTCTCGATCACCACCACCCGGTTGCGCGCCTCGGAGTCCTGCGCCCAGGCCGGCGCGGCGGCGCAGGCAAGGATGCCGACCAGCGGCAACAACGGGTTCGGGCGCATCGGCAGCAGCTTCGCAAGGGCAGACCAATGAGTGTAGGCATGGCGGCTTGCGTCGGGCTGAACGCGAGCCGACAGGCGCGCCGCGCGCCCGCCTGGCGACGGCTGCCGGTAGAATCGGACGGTTTCCCCACCGCCGATGCCGATGAGCCTGCGCCTGCACAACAACCTGACCCGCCGGGTCGACGCCTTCGAACCGCTCGATCCGGTGGCCGGCCCGACGCTCTACGTCTGCGGCCCCACCGTCTACAACTACGCGCACATCGGCAACGCCCGCGGCCCGGTGGTGTTCGACGTGCTGGCGGCACTGCTGCGGCGCCGCTACGGCAAGCTGCGCTACGCCCGCAACATCACCGACGTGGACGACAAGATCAACGCCGCCGCGCAGGCGCAGGGCGTGCCGATCTCCGCCATCACCGACCGCTTCGCGGCCATCTACCGCCAGGACATGGCCGCGCTGGGCGTGACCCCGCCGGACATCGAGCCGGCGGCCACCGCGCACATCCCGCACATCGTGGCGATGATCGAACGGCTGATCGCCGGCGGCCACGCCTATGCCGCCGAAGGCCACGTGCTGTTCGCGGTGGCCAGCTTCGCCGATTACGGCAAGCTGTCGCGGCGCGACCCGGAGGAGATGCTGGCCGGCGCCCGCGTCGAGGTCGCCCCGTACAAGCGCGACCCGGGCGACTTCGTGCTGTGGAAGCCCTCCAGCGACGACCTGCCGGGCTGGGACTCGCCATGGGGCCGCGGCCGCCCCGGCTGGCACATCGAGTGCTCGGCGATGGCCGCCGCGCACCTGGGCGAGACCATCGACATCCATGCCGGCGGCGTCGACCTGCAGTTCCCGCACCACGAGAACGAGATCGCGCAGAGCGAATGCGCCCACGGCGGCGCCACCTTCGCCCGCGTCTGGCTGCACAACGGCATGCTGACCTTCAGCGGCGCCAAGATGAGCAAGTCGCTGGGCAACATCGAAACCGTGCACGATCTGATCGAGCGGCATCCGCCGGAGGCGCTGCGCTGCGCACTGCTCAGTGCCCACTATCGGCAGCCGCTGGACTGGTCCGACGCCCTGATCCAGGCCCAGGTGGCCCGGCTCGATGGCCTGTACGGAACGCTGCGCGATCTGCAGGGCATCGAGGCTGAGGCCGTCATTCCGGCCGAGATCGAAGAGGCCCTCGACGACGACCTCAATACGCCGCTGGCGCTGTCGGTGCTGTCGAGCCTGGCGACCCAGGCGCGACAGGCACTGCGCGAGGCGGCGCCGGCCGGCGGCCCCGACCCCGCCGATGCCACGCAACGTGCCGACGCACTGTGCCAGGCCAAGGGCCGTCTGCTCGGCGCCGGCCTGGCCCTGGGCCTGCTGCAGCAGGATCCCCAGGTCTGGTTCCAGGGTGCCGGCAGCGACGACGACGCCCGCATCCAGGCGCTGATCGACGCCCGCAGCGACGCCAAGAAGGCCCGCGACTTCGCCCGCGCCGACGCCATCCGCCAGGAACTGGCCGACGCCGGGATTGTCCTGGAGGACACGCCACAGGGCGTACGCTGGAAGCGTGGGTGAACACCACACGCGCAGTCAGAAGAAGCGCGGCTGTTCCCTTCTCCCCTTGGGAGAAGGTGCCCCGAAGGGGCGGATGAGGGTACGGGCGCCGGATGAGGGTACGGCGCGAGGCGACTCGCATAGACAGTTCGCGAGGCTACGCCCGCACCCTCACCCCAACCCCTCTCCCGGAGGGAGAGGGGCTTTACATCGCTTGATTCTGGATTGCTGATGACCGACACCGACTTTCCGCTCGAACCCACGCCCGCCGACGCCCAGGCCGCCATCGCCGAGGAGTTCGGCTTCTTCGGCGACTGGTCCGAGCGCTACCAGTACCTGATCGACCTGGGCCGCAAGCTGCCCGCCTTTCCCGAGCACTGGAAGACGGAGGAGCATCGCCTGCACGGCTGCCAGTCGATGGTGTGGATCGTGCCCGAGGGCAATGCCGAGCGCCTGGTGTTCCATGCGATCAGCGACTCGGCGATCGTCTCCGGGCTGATCTATCTGGCGCTGCGGGTCTATTCCGGGCGCAGCGCCGCGGACATCCTCGCCACCGCGCCGGACTTCGTCGCCGCCATCGGCCTGGGCAAGCATCTGTCGCCGACCCGCAGCAACGGCCTGGCCGCGCTGCTGGCCTTCATCCAGGACACCGCACGCGCCCAGCAGGCATGAGCGCGCCGCTGCCCACCCCACCGCAGACATTGCGCACGCTGCTGGCGCACCCCGGCTTCGCCCTGGTGCTGGCCTACCGCATCCTGGCGATGCTGTCCTATCAGGTCGTCGCGGTCACCGTCGGCTGGCATATCTACGAGATCACCCGCGATCCATTCTCGCTGGGGCTGATCGGGCTGGCCGAGATCCTGCCGTTCTTCTGCATCGCCCCGTTCGCCGGCTACCTAGTCGATCACCTGCCGCGCCGCTACCTGGGCATGCTCGCCAGCGTCGGCCTGGTCGCCACCGCCGCGATCCTGCTGGCGGTGAGCCGCGGCTGGCTGGCAGCGCAGGGCGTGTGGCCGATCTACGCGGCGATCGCGCTGACCGGCGCCGCGCGCGCCTTCCTGTCGCCGGTGTACAACGCGCTGTTCGCCCGCGTCCTGCCGCGCGAGGCCTATGCGCGCGGCGCCAGCGTCGGCAGCGTGGCGTTCCAGGCCGGCATGGTGATCGGCCCGGCGCTGGGCGGCCTGCTGGTCGGCTGGGGCGGCAAGAGCCTGGCCTACGGCACCGCCATCGGCGCCTCCAGCGCGGCGCTGCTGGCGCTGTGGCTGCTGCGCGTGTCCGAGCCGGTGCATGAAGGCCCGCGCGCACCGATCTTCCGCAGCATCGCCGAAGGCGCGCAGTTCGTGTTCTCCAACCAGATCATGCTCGGCGCGATGGCCCTGGACATGTTCTCGGTGCTGCTGGGCGGCGCGGTGTCGATGCTGCCGGCGTTCATCCACGACATCCTGCACTACGGCCCCGAGGGCCTGGGCATCCTGCGCGGCGCGCCGGCGCTGGGCTCGATCCTGGTCGGCGTGTGGCTGGCACGGCACCCGCTGCAGCGCAATGCCGGGCGCGTGCTGCTGCTGGCGGTGGCCGGCTTCGGCCTGTGCACCATCGCCTTCGGGTTGTCGCGGCACTTCTGGCTGTCGGCGGCGATCCTGCTGGTCTACGGCATGTGCGACGGCGTCTCGGTGATCGTGCGTTCGACCATCCTGCAACTGGCCACGCCGGACGCGATGCGCGGCCGCGTCTCCTCGATCAACGGTATCTTCATCGGCTCGTCGAACGAACTGGGCGCGTTCTACGACGGCGTGATGGCGCGATTGATCCACCTGGTGCCGGCGGTGGTGCTGGGCGGTTGCGTGACCCTGGGCGTGGTCGGCATCACCGCGTGGAAGGCGCCCAAGCTGCGCAATCTGGATCTGCGCGACCTGCAGTAGGTCTGGCTGATGGCGAGTGTGGGTCGGACGCGAGACAGCTCGGCCCGGTCGTGCATCACGCACCCTGGCGCAGGCGCGTGCGCACCGCGCCAGTCATCCTTCCATTCGCCGCAAATGGCCGCGCTCAGCGCGCGGCGGTCGCCGCGCGCGCCTGCGCCTCGTCGTCGGCCCAGGCATGCGCGCAATCCGGCACGCCGGCCGGCTGCACCAGGCCGCCCTGCCCCGCCAGGAACCGGCAGGTGGCGGCGAACACCGCCGGCACCGCCCGCGAGCGGATCGGCGAGGCCAGCACGTGATTGTCCGCCCCAGGGAAATCCACCGCCTGGCGCAAGGCCGGCGGTGTTCCCAGCTGCTTGAACATCGCCTGCAACGCCGCCACCGACACCGTGCGGTCCTGGTGCTGCGGATCGCGATAGTAGTAGCCCAGGAACACCGGCACATGGATCCGCGCATAGGTCGCCGGCCGCATGCCGCCGCGGGTCAGCGCCGCCAGCGCGCGGTAGCCGTCCAGGTGCGTGGCGTCGGCCCAGTAGGCACTGTCGACCGGATAGCGCAGGATCGGATCGCCATCGTTGTGCGTCCACGCCAGCAACTGCGCGCCCCACGGCCACAACATCGGCTGCAGCTGATCGCCGTACTCGCGCACCAGCGGCGACCACAGCACCAGCGCCTGCACCTGGCGCGGATTCGCCGCCACCGCCTGCGTCGCCAGCGCACCGCCCATCGAATTGCCGATCACCACCACCCGGTCGCCCAGCACCCGGGTCACCGCCAGCGCCTCGGCCGCACCCGCGAGCAGGCGGCCGGCATCGACGCCGCGCAGCGCATCGGCTGCGACCAGGCCGTGCCCGGGCAGGCGCGGCAGATACAGATTGCAGCCGAAGCTGCGCGCCAGCCGCACGTGGGTGGGCGCGCCCTCGCCCTGGCTGGCGGTGAAGCCATGCAGATAGACCATGGCGCACGCACGTCGCCCGGGATGCGCCGGATCGGCCCAGACGATCCGCGCCTGGTTGTCCGGGCGCAGCCCCGGCGTGGCACGTTCGCGCGCATCGATCCAGGCCTGCAGCGCCAGCGGATCCTGCGGCACCGCCGGCGCCGCCACCTGCGGCAAGGCCACGCTGACCCGCGGCCCCAGCGCAACGACCGCCAGCAGTGACAGGGCGATCAGGATCGGCCAGCGCCAGCGACGACGGAGTTTGCGCGCACCCGATCCGGCCACGTCGGAATGACCGTTCAAGCGCGACGCTCCGTTATCGAACTGAGCGAGGATACATAATGGAAATAATTTTCAAGCAGTGACATTGATTGTCGGCGTCGACATGGCGATATACCACAGCCGCCATTATGCGACACCGTCATGACAGGCGCATTTAAAGCCTCTCCAAAGCCACGCGCAGCACTGAAATTCCGATGACAAGCGACTGAATTTCATGGCGTATTTTTTCACCAACCAGTACCGGTAAAACGCATTTTGTAGACAAGATGGAAAGCCAGCAAACACAGAAAGGAAGGCGAAAGAAGGCCCCGAAATTATCTCCTCCGAATTAAGTTTCAGCCCGCTTCTAGAAAATGGACGCGCCTCGAAACGCGCGGCTCCCATATGAAACACGGATGGAATCAGCCGAATGGAACATTCGCTTTTTCGTGACGAGGCAGTGGACGCCCGGAGCCAGGCATGGCTGGGGACGGTACGACTGGCAACGCCGCTTTCGACCCGGGCCTGGACCTTCGTCGCCCTCGGCATGGCCGCCGCCATTGTGCTGTGGCTCTTCTTTGGCTATTACACCCAGCGCGTCCATGTCACCGGACTCCTGGTTCCGCGCGCGGGCTTGATCAGCCTGACCGCCAATACGCTCGGCGTGATCGATCACGTCGGCGTCGCCGAAGGCGATCGGGTCGCGAGCGGACAGGTCCTGGTCTCGCTGTCGGGCGAGCACACCAGCAAGGCACTCGGCAACACGGCGGCCAGCGTCAGCGCGCAGTTGCAACGCCAGGCCGGCAGCCTGCGCCAGGACATCGGCGATACCCTGCAGTTGCAGGACAAGCAGGCAGAGGACAACCGCACGCAGCAATCCGCACTGAAGGAGCAACTGGTTCAAATCGATGCGCAGATCGCCATCGAGAAAAAACAGATGCAGTTGGTGCAGGAGCTGGTGGACAAGTGGTCGGGCCTGGTCGCCGGTGGCTACATCCCGGCGCTGCAGGTCGAGCAGGAGCAATCGGCGTTGCTCGCCGACGAGTCGCAGCTGAGGTCGTTGCAGCAGCAACGCGCCAGTACGCAGCAGCAACTGAGCGTCCTCAACGATCAACTGACCCAACTGCCACTGGCCGTGTCCGCCAAGCTCAACGACCTGCGCCGGCAACTCGCGCAGGTCGAACAGACCCTTGCGCAGAACGAAGCGGCACGCGCCAGCGAACTGCGTGCGCCGGCCAGCGGCACCGTCTCCACCTTGCTGGTCAAACCCGGCGCTTCGGTCGCACTTGGCCAACCGCTGCTCGCCATCGTCCCGGACGGCTCGACCCTGCAGGCGCAGATCCTGGTTCCCAGCCAGGCGGTCGGCTTCGTCCATCCGGGCATCCAGGTCACCCTGCATTACCAGGCATTCCCTTACCAGAAATTCGGCCTGCACCACGGCGTGGTGCGCAGCGTCTCGCGCAGCGCACTGACGCCGGGCGAAGTCACCTTGCTGCTCGGCGGCGGCAATCCGCCCTCCTCCGACCCCCTGTACCTGGCCCGCGTGGATCTGGCGGATCAGAACGTCGAAGCATATGGACGCAAGGAACCCTTGCGCCCGGGCATGGCGCTGGACGCGGACATGTTGCTGGACCGGCGCCGGATCGTCGAATGGATCTTCGAGCCGCTGTACGGCATGGGCCATCGCTGGAGCAGTGGCGCGTGAACGCGGCCCCCACGCATCACGGCACGACGGCACAGACTGCGAGCGCGCAGGACGCGCGCGCCGCGAAACTGCGCTTCTGGCGTACGCGCGTCCTGCCAAACGTGCTGCAGGCCGAAGCCGCAGAGTGCGGCCTGGCCTGCATCGCGATGATCGCCGGCTATCACGGACACCATACCGATCTGCCCGCGCTGCGACGCCGCTTCAGTCTGTCGCTGAAGGGCATGACCGCGCGACGCCTGATCGAGATCGCGCATGCGCTTGGGCTGCAATGCCGGCCACTTCGGCTGGACCTGGAAGAGCTCGGTCAGTTACAGACGCCCTGCGTGCTGCACTGGGACATGGATCACTTCGTGGTGCTGCGCAGCGTCGGCAAGCACGGGATCGTCGTACACGACCCCGCGGTCGGCGTGCGCAACTTGAGCATGAGCGACGTCGGCAGGCACTTCACCGGCGTGGCAATCGAGTTTTCCAGAGGGCCGACCTTTCAGCGCCAGCGCGAGACGCCGCCGGTGTCGCTGCGCGCGCTCGCCGGCTCGGTGCAGGGCCTGGGCCGCGGACTGGCGCAGATCTTCGGGCTGGCCCTGGTCCTGGAAGTCTTCGCGCTCCTGGCGCCCTTGTTCATGCAACTTGTGGTGGATCAGGTGATCGCCGATGGCGACCACGACCTGCTCACGTTCCTCGGCCTGAGCTTCGCACTGCTGATCGTGCTCGAAACACTCGTCTCGGCCTTGCGCAGCTGGACCGTGATGTGGCTCAGCACGCACTTCAACCTCGGCTGGACCGGTAATGTGTTCCAGCATCTGTTGCGTCTGCCGCAGTCCTACTTCGGCACGCGCCATCTCGGCGACATCGTGTCCCGCTTCGGTGCGATCGACACGATCCAGCAGACGCTCACCACCCGCTTCGTCGAGATCCTGCTCGACGGGCTGCTCGCCAGCGTCACCCTGGTCGTGCTGTTCGTCTACAGCCCATTGCTGTCGGCCATCGTCCTCGGTGCGGTCGCCGTGTATGCGGCACTTCGGCTGCTGTACTTCCGCGTCTACCGCGAGGCCAACCTCAGCCAGATCACCGTCACCGCCAAGCAGCACAGCCGATTCCTGGAGGCGGTCCGCGGCGTGCAGACGATCCGCCTGAACAACCAGGAGGCCGAGCAGACCGCGCGCTACCTCAACGCTGCGACCGACACGCTGAACACGTCCATCGCCGTGCAACGCCTGGACATGCTGTTCACCGCATTGCAGAACCTGGCGGCAGGCGCGCAGCGCCTGGGCGTGCTCTGGCTGGGTGCTTGGCTGGGATTGAAAGGCCAGTTCACCGTCGGCATGTTGACCGCCTTCTTGGCCTACGGAGACCAGTTCAGCAGCCGCGTCGCCAGCCTGGTCGACTATGCGATCGAACTGCGCATGCTGCGTCTGCAGGCCGAAAGACTGGCCGACATCGTACTGACGCCACCCGAGGCCCACGCCACCAGCGAGCACGCGGGTCCGCTGCCGCAGCCCAGCATCGCCTTCAACAAGGTCAGCTTCCGCTATGCCGAAGGCGAGCCCTGGATCCTGCGCGAGTGCAGTTTTGCGGTGCAGGCAGGCGAATCGGTCGCCATCGTCGGCCCATCCGGGTGCGGCAAGAGCACCCTGGTGAGAGTACTGCTCGGCCTGCTCGATCCGCAACAGGGCGCGATCGAGATCGGTGGCCTCGATCTGCGCCGGCTCGGCAAGTCCCGCTACCGCGCGATCACCGGCAGCGTGATGCAGGACGACCATCTGTTCACCGGTTCGATCGCCGAGAACATCAGCATGTTCGACGTACTCGCCACGCCGCAGGACATCGAGGAGGCCGCCTGCCTGGCCGGCATACACGAGGACATCATGGCCATGCCGATGGGCTACCACAGCCTGGTCGGCGACATGGGATCCTCGCTCTCCGGCGGCCAGCAACAACGCCTGTTCCTGGCGCGCGCGCTGTACCGGCGCCCGCACATCCTGGTGCTGGACGAGGCGACCAGCCATCTGGATCTGGCGCTGGAACGCCAGCTCAACCAGGCGATCAAGGCCCTGAACATCACCCGCATCGTCATCGCGCACCGCCCCGAAACGATCGCGCACGCCGATCGCGTCATCGAATTGCACGAAGGAGCAGTCCGCACGCGCCAGCCTGCGGCGCATGCGCCACGCGCGCCCGTCACCTCCTAGCTTGCCGCCGGCACGGCGGCCAGTTCGCCGTGCCACATCGTCCCATCCCGTATCGCCAACGTGAGGTCGCCATCGTGTCAGCGCCGGAAGCGTCGTCCCTGCAAGTCGTCAACAATTTCGTCGAAGTCCAGCATCTGCCGGAACTGCTGCGCGGTCGCGGCGGCTGGTCCTACGGCATCTATCCAGGATTGCTCGGCGACGCCGCGCCGTCCTGGCATATCCATCTGTGCGGCAGCCGCAAGGCGCACGAGCGCGCCATCCACGACGACGTCCTCGCGGCGACCCCGGGCATGGAGGCGCTCCACGAGGTCTGGACGCAGATCAAGGACAACCTCGCGCAGGACTACGGCCTGGTCCGCGCCTACGTGACCGGCCACACGCATGGACAGGACGGCGTGGCGCATCACTACGCCAAGCCGTCGGATCAGGAGCGTGTCGCCTTGCTCTATGCCAGCGCCGAATGGAAAGACGACTGGGCGGGTGAAACCGTGTTCTACGACACTGCGCGCGAGTGCATCTCGATCCGCCCGCGCCCTGGTCGGCTGGTGTTGTTCGACGGCGCCGTCACCCGTGCCTCGCGTGCCCCGGCGCGGGAGTGCCCGACGCTGTGCTCGACCATTACCTTCCATATGCGGCGTGTCCGGCGCTGATACCGACCCACCGGGAACATCCACCATGTCGTCTGCCTGCCTGCGCTGCATGTTGACCACGACCGCACTGCTGTCATGCGCCATGGCGCCCTGCATCGCCTCGGCGAGCGGTTTGGGCGGCACGCGTGCCGATCTTGGTGAACCGTTGCAGATCCCCATCGCCGATCCGGACGGACATCCCTGGACCTTGCAGGGACGGCTGTGCCGCCCTGTCGGTGTCCGCCGCCCGCGCGTCGTGGTCATCGCACACGGCTCACCGGCCAAGGCATCCGATCGACCCGGCATGACGCTGGAAACCTGCGATGGCGAATCGGCGCGCTGGTTCCTGCGACGCCACTACGCCGTGGCATTGGTCCTGCGCCTCGGCTACGGCGCCACCGGCGGTCCCTGGAGCGAGGGCTATGACGGCTGCGACCGCGCCGACTACGTCAAGGCCGGCTTGGAAACCGCACGCCAGCTCAAACGCATCGTGGACGTCCTGACCGCGCTGCCCGACTACAGCCCGACCGGCGCCGTCGTGGTCGGCCAGTCGGCGGGCGGCTGGGGCACGTTGGCGTACGAGACCCTGCCGCATCCCAACGTCGGCGCATTCGTCAACATGGCCGGCGGGCGCGGCGGCCACTTCCACGACCGGCCCAACAGCAACTGCCATCCTGACAGGCTGATCGCGGCAGCCACCACGTTCGGCCAACAGGCCACCACGCCGATGTTGTGGATCTACACGGCCAACGACAGCTTCTTCGGGCCTGAACTCGCCGCGTCGCTGCATCGCGCCTTCACCGAGGCAGGCGGCCATGCCGTCCTGGTGACGCCGGCCGCCTTCGGCGATGACGGTCACCACCTGTTCTTCGGCCACGGAGGTTCCACGATCTGGGGACCGGCCGTGGAGCGCTATCTCGGCTCGGTCGACGCTCCGGCGTCTCCCTGATCCGCCATCACCCACATCCTCCCATTCCCAGCAGGGCTGCACGATGACCATGCAATCGCTTCGGGACCTGATCCAGACCGTCGGCCTGCACACCAGCGCCGAGAACATCCCCCTCATCACCAAGAAGGGTGGCTCCTACCTCTGGCTGTTCGATCTGCGCCGGGTGTTCATGCGACGCGCTGCGCTTGAGCAGATCGCCGCAGCGTTCTGGGAGCGCAACGCCGCGCGCCCACCCTTCCAGCTCGGCGGCCTGGAAACCGCGGCAATCCCGCTGCTCACCGCGCTGCTGTTGACCGCCCCCAAAGAACGCGGCCCGGTCAACGGCTTCATCATTCGCAAGGATCGCAAGACCACGGGGATGGGCAACGCCATCGAGGGCGATGTGCTCGACCTGCCCATCGTGCTGGTCGACGACTCGCTCAATTCCGGCAACAGCGCTGAGAAGGCGCGTGCGGTGATTGCGGCGGCCGGACACGCGCTCGACGAGGTGTTCGTGGTGGTCGATTTCCTGTCCAAGGCCGGCATGCAGTGGCGCAAGACGCACGCGATCTCGGTGCAAACACTGTTCACGCTCAAGGATTTCGACCTGCCGCCGGAACAAAGCGCGCCGCCGCCCACCCAGGCGTATCGCGAACTGTGGCGGACGGCGACGCCGGGAGGCTTCGCCTTCCACGTGGTCCCCAAGTCCGCGCCGCTGCTGGTCGGCGACATGATCTACCGCGGCTGCGACGCCGCCAAGATGCAGGCGTTCTCCGCCGAGACCGGCGGGTTGGTCTGGGAATACCCGGTGACCGGTGCGGCGTACACCAAGAAGGGCATCTGGTCTTGCCCCGCCTACCATGACGGACGCCTGTACTTCGGCGCGTACAACGGCACCGTCTACTGCCTCAATGCGGCCAGCGGCGAGGAGATCTGGACACATCCGGACGGCGACTGGGTCGGGGCTTCGCCGCTGCTGGTGCCGCGCCACAAGCTGATGTACGTGGGCATCGAATATGTCCGCCCATGGGCGCAGGGCAGCCTCGCCGCCTATGCGATGGACACCGGCGAAAAGATCTGGGAGCACCAGGTGCAGAAGCTGCAGCACGGATCGCCCGGTTACTGGGAAGGCGGCGACCTGGTGATCTGGGGCAGCGCGGACCATGAGACGCTCGCGCTCGACGCCAGGACAGGACGCATCGCCTGGCGCTTCAAGACGCGGCGCTCGGTGAAGTACGCGCCGGCGGTGGACGAACGTCGCGGGCTGACCGCCTTCGCCTCGTTCGACAAGTCCATCTACGTGCTGGATGTCGCCACCGGCGAAAAGCGTGGCGAGTGGCAGACAGACGAAATCTGCTACACCACGCCGCTGTTCGCCGGCAACAAGCTGTTCTGTGGCTCGGGCGACCGCCATCTGTACGTGATCAACATCGACACGATGCAACTGATCAAGAAGATCAACCTGCGCTCGCGCGTGTACGCCTCGCCCAAGCGGATCGGCAACCGGGTGATCGTCGGCAGCAACGGCGGCCGCGTCGTCGAGATCGACATCGACACGCTCGAAACCGTGGGCGTGCTGCAGTTGCCCGACGCAGTGACCAACGGTGTCGCGATCTCGCCTGACGAACGGCGCATCTACGTGTCCACCTACATGAACCATCTCTATGCCTTTGAGCGCCTGAGCGACGTGCACGCGCAGTCCGCGTGCCCCGCCCTCGCCGCATCCTGACGTGCGGCACGCGTGAACGGGATCGGTCCACGCATGCGGCGCCTTCGTCGCGTACGCGGATCAGCCGAAGCGAGGACGGCCTCTTCCCCGCATACCTGTTCGAGGATCACCATGAGAACACTCGATATCATCGAAATCGACCTGGTCGCAGGCGGGACGCGCACATCGATCGGCGCACACCCGCTGTCCAGTTCGATCCACCATGCCAAGGCGCACAACAAGACCCACCACGCCAAGGCCAGGATCCATCACCACCACGCCGCGATGCACAAGTCCGCGACCATGCAGATGGCACGGATGGAAGAGGTCGAACCGATCGGTGAAGGCGGTGAGGGCGGCGAAGGCGGAGAGGGAGGGGAAGGCGGTGAAGGTGGCGAGGGAGGTGAAGGTGGCGAGGGAGGCGAAGGCGGTGAAGGCGGTGAAGGTGGTGAGGGAGGCGAAGGCGGCGAAGGCGATGGCAGCGGCGGTTACGACGACGGCGACGATGCCGACGGCAACGGCCCGGCCGATACCAGCATAGGCAGCAGCCATACGACGTCCGATGGCAGGACGGTCTCGATCACTTACCAGAACACCCAGGACGGCTCGAGCAGCAACAACCCGGTCACCTCCAAAATGGCCTCGACCCTGGGCTCGGTGCTCGACGGCGACCAGAGCGTCGACAGCATCGATATCTCGGCCACGACCAACGGCAGCCACAACCCCAATTCCGCCCACTACACGGGCAACGCCGTCGACATCAACATCATCAACGACGTCCATGTCGGGACGAGCGGCGAAGGCCTCCAGAACGCCCAGGCGCTGGAGAATGCGGCGATGGCCAATCCCAACGTGAGCTACGTGGAAGGCCCTGCGGGCAATTTCATCCGCTCCAGTCCCACCGCGGACTGGACCGCCGCCAGCCGCGAGACCGGCGACACCACCCACGTCCACATCAGCGTCTTCAAGTAACACGCACCCCACCCTCTCCCGGGCCGGCGCACGCCAGCCCGGGAGACAATCGCCCATCGGAGCTCTGCGTATGAAGTCTTTCTGGTTACCGCGCATCTGCATGACCCTGGCGCTCGCCGTCGCCGTGCAAGGATCGTCGCAGGCGAAGCAAGCCTCGTCTCACGCAGGCGGAGAACAGGCGATCGCCTATGTGCTGAAGAACGACATCGTCCTGTCGAGGCTGTTCGCGGACTGTCCTGCGCTGAAATTTGTTCGCACCGGCGCCGAAGGGAGCAACGCCTTCCTGATCGAAGGCAACTGCGACATCAAGAACAACCCGGAGGAGGATGCCGACTGCCCGTCCTATCACGTCCATGCGACCGGGACGATGGATACCCCGTCGCATTGGACGGTCCGCCGCCTGGAGCTGGCCTTGGTGTGCTCCAGCGAGGGGGCGACGACCACCCAGCAGATGTAGCCGCCGGATAGGCGCTGACGCCATTGCTGCAGGACGCAGTGCGGGGAACCGCACGGTGCCCGCTCCCGCGGTTCGCCCTGGTGTTGCAGCCCACGCGCGGCGCAGCGTGCGACATGGCGGCGTCGTCCTTGTCGCCTGGCGCAGCCGCATGCTCCACGTTTCTTGCGTTCGAACGCCTCCCCACGCGCAAGACCGGGCCTACGCCCTGCCCGCGCCCTGGGACGTGCCGCACGCAGCATGAACCGATCCGATCGTCGGCCACGCCGCGCGCAACGGATCAGCCGAAGCGGGAACGGCGCTTTTCCCGCACCTCTGTTCAAGGATCAACATGAGAACGCTCGATATCATCGAAATCGATATGGTTGCAGGCGGCACGCGCACATCCATCGGCGCGCATCCGTTGTCCAGTTCGATTCACCACGCCAAGGCGCACAAGAAAACCCACCACGCCAAAGCCAAGACCCATCACCATCACCACATGGCGATGCACAAGACTGCGACGGCCCAGATGGCCATCAGCGACGAAATCGCACCGGTCGAATCGGAGGGCGGTGGCGAGGGCGGTGAAGGCGGTGAAGGCGGTGAAGGAGGCGAAGGCGGTGAGGGAGGAGAAGGTGGCGAGGGTGGCGAGGGAGGCGAAGGCGGTGAAGGCGACGGTGGCGACGGTGATGGTGGCGACGGAGACGGCGACGGTGGCGACGGTGATGGCAGCGATGGCGACGGTGCCGGCAGCAACGACAAGCCCGCGACGTCCGCGTCGGCCAGCGGCACCACGGTGACCTATACCGCGGCCGATGGCACCACGCATGATGTCACCGGCACCCATCCCAACCGCGACAACAACCCGCTCGACATCCGCTCCGGCACGTTCGCGGACAATCACGGCACGCTCGGCGACGACCGCGGCTTTGCGATCTTCTCCAGCCCGCAAGCCGGTCTGGACGCCGCGGCGGCCAACATGGACCGCCTCAACAACAACGCCGGTGGCACCGCCACGCTGAGTGACCTCATCACCAGCTGGTCGCCGCCGAGCGAAAATCCGACCTCGGAGATGATCACCACGATCACCACCAATTCGGGCCTGAATCCGTCCGATCAGTGGTCATCGTTGAACAGCGACCAGCGCAACGCGTTCATCACCGCCTACGGGCACCGCGAAGGCTGGGATCCCAACAACCACTAATTCATCCTTGGGCGGGGCCGGGAGCGCTCCCGGCCTCGCCCACGCGCGATCCACCACCGGAGATGCCCCATGCCACACCGCTCCTTTTCGCTGTTCGGCATCCTTGTATTCGGCATGGCCGTCGCACAGGCCAACGCCACCGGCAACGACGCCGCTGCCTGTACCCGCGGGCTCCACCAGGCCTTCGCTGCCTCCAGTAATGCGTCCACCCTACCCGCTCCATGCACGCACATCGGCCCGGTCGCGCTTGGCATGCACAAGCAACAGGTCCTGGCCTTACTCGGCCAGCCTGACATCACCCGCGACGATGCCGAGCATCCGGACACGCTCAGCGTGATGTACCTGTACCCGCGCGATTTCAAAGCGCAACTGGCTCGGCATCCGCGTCCGGTTGGCACGCTCGTCTACAGTCAGCTGGCCTTACGCTTCCGTAATGACCGTGTCATCAACCTAATCGCCTTCGCCGATCTGAAAGTTCCCCTGCCCTTCGACCTGCTCGGCCAGCCGGTCGGCACCCACATCGATCGCCTCCTCCAGGCGATCGGTGGCAATGCGCAATGGAACGCCAGCCGAGACTATGTGCAGTTCGCCGCCATGCCGCTGGCCGTGGATGTGGATCCGGACACCTCGGCCATCGTCGGGCTGAACATCGCAGCCACCAAGGAGGACCTTTACAACTTCAGTCCGCTCGGCCTGGATCTCGTCAAGGACGCGAAAAGCGCTCTGGTCAACGGGGTGCGCTGAAGGCGCCGCCGCCCATGCTGAGGGACAGCCACCTCGACGCATCACCCGCACAGCCGCAGGTGGCCCAGCAGCAGGATCGGCCCATGGCCGAGCATCACGTCGATGCCGCGGGGCCGATTTGGGGAGGCGGCATCGCCTCCGCGGCGTGCGGCATCGCCGACAGGCGAACTGCCTAGACCGGCGATGAGGTGACCAAAACGCAAAGCCCCGCGTGAGCGGGGCCTTGCCTTGACGCATTGAAGGCGGTGATCGCTCAGTCGCCCTGCTGCTTCTGCAGGTGCTCCCAGCGCTCCTGCGCGTCGATGGTGCGCTCGGCGGTCAGGCGCGCCTCCAGGCGCTCCAGGCCGATTTCCTCGCCAGTGTCCACGCAGTAGCCGTAGTCGCCGGCGTCCAGGCGCTTGAGCGTGCTGTCGATCTTGCCGATCAGCTTGCGGTAGCGGTCGCGGGTCCGCAGTTCCAGCGAGTTCTCGGTTTCGCGAGTGGCGCGCTCGGCTTCGTCGCCGATGTCGCGGACCTCGTCGCGCAGGTTCTCGATGGTCTGCTTGGATTCCTCGACCAGATCGGCGCGCCAGGTGAGCAGGCGCTGGCGGAAGTACTCCTGCTGCAGCGCGCTCATGTACTCCTCGTCGGCCGCCGGCTTGTAGCCCTTGGGCAGGATCGGGCGGCCGGTGGCCTCGTCGGTCTTGTACTCGACCACCTTGTACTTGGCCGGCTTGACCGGGGTGTTGGACTTGGCGGTCACGGCCACGGCGACCTTGCCGGTGGGCTTGGCGACCGGCGCCTTCGGGGTGGATTCGGACTTGGTGGGGGTTTTCGCGGAGGATTTCGAAACGGACACGGGATTCTTTTGTGGCGGGGTCGACGGCGCGGCGGACTTGGCGGCAACGGGCTTGGAGGCCGGTGCTGCGGCAGGCGCGGCGGGCTTGACCGGGACAGGCTTGGCCGCAGCCGGCTTGGGCGCCGACTTCGGTACGGAGGTGGTCACCGCAGGTGCGACAGAGGCGGTGGCCGGTTTGGATTTGGCGGGAGCGGCCGCGGTCTTGGCCACTGGCGTCTTCGCTGCCGGCTTGGCGGCGGGCGCTGGCTTGACGGCGGCCTTGGCCGGGGCGACCGGCTTGGCAGTCGCCTTCTTGGCCGGGGCCCTCTTGGCAGGAGCGGACTTGGCCGGCGCCGCAGCGACCGGCTTGGCCGCCGGCTTCTTGGCCACGGCCTTGCTGGCCGATTTGGCCGGCGCGGCCTTGGCTGCCGACTTCGCAGGCGCGGCTTTCTTCAGCGGTTTGCTGGCGGCGGACACCGTCGCTTTCTTGGCGACGGGCTTGGCAGGCTTCTTGGCGGCCTGGACGGCCTTCTTTGCAGGTTTTTTAGCAGCCACGAACGCTCTTCCTTGGTCTTCCCGGGGCCCGGGAAAGCGGGCCTTTATAGCCTACCCTACCCCCCGCGGCAACAACGCGGCGTATACGCCGAGCGACCCGCCTAGTCCAGCACAGTGGCATATCATGGTGATGTGATCGCCCGCGCTCTCATCGCCCTGCTGCGCCTGTACCAGCGCTTCATCAGCCCGCTGCTGGGACCGCGCTGTCGTTTCGTGCCCAGTTGCTCGGCGTATGCGGTGACCGCCATCGCCCGTTTCGGCGCATTGCGCGGCGGCTGGATGGCCGCCCGCCGCGTCGGCCGCTGCCACCCCTTCCATCCTGGCGGGTTCGACCCGGTGCCCGACCCCACGGCGCCGCCACCCTGCCGCTGCCAAGGAAAACACTGATGTCCGCTTCCACATTGATCGTCAACGCGCGCCTGGTCAACGAAGGCCGCGAAACCCAGGGCGACCTGCGCATCGCCGACGGCCGCATCGCCGCGATCGCCCCGCAGCTGGCCGCGCGCGAGGGCGAGACCGTGGTCGATGCCGCCGGCCGCTGGCTGCTGCCCGGCATGATCGACGACCAAGTGCACTTCCGCGAACCCGGCCTGACCCACAAGGGCGACATCGCCACCGAATCGGCGGCGGCGGTGGCCGGCGGCCTGACCAGCTTCATGGACATGCCCAACACCAACCCGCCCACGCTCGACGCCGCCGCGCTGCAGGCCAAGTACGACGCCGCGCGCGGCCGCGCCTGGGGCAACTACGGCTTCTACCTGGGCGCCAGCAACGACAACCTGGCCGCGATCCAGACCCTGGACCCGAAGACCGCGCCCGGCATCAAGGTGTTCATGGGCGCCTCCACCGGCAACATGCTGGTCGACAACCCGCAGACCCTGGACGCGATCTTCCGCGACGCGCCGACGCCGATCATCACCCACTGCGAAGACACCCCGACCATCGACGCGACCCTGGCCGCGTTCAAGGAAAAGTATGGCGAGGCGCTGACCCCGGACATGCACCCGGACATCCGCTCGCGCGAGGCCTGCCTGAAGTCCTCGCAGCTGGCGGTGTCGCTGGCGAAGAAGCACGGCACCCGCCTGCACGTGCTGCACATCTCCACCGCCGACGAGCTGGCGCTGTTCACCCCCGGCCCGATCCAGGGCAAGCGCATCACCGCCGAGACCTGCATCCATTTCCTGCGCTTCGACCGCGCCGACTACGCCACGCTCGGCAACCTGATCAAGTGCAACCCGGCGATCAAGGACGCCAGCGACCGCGAGGCGCTGATCCGCGCGATCGCCGAGGACGTGATCGACGTGCTCGCCACCGACCACGCCCCGCACACCTGGGAAGAGAAGAGCAAGCCGTACGCGCAGGCGCCGTCGGGCCTGCCGCTGGTGCAGTACGCGCTTGTCGCGGCGCTGGAGTTGGTCCACGAGGGCCGGCTCAGCGTGGCCCAGGTGGTGCACAAGTTCGCGCACGCGCCGGCCCTGCTGTTCGACGTGCACGAACGCGGCTTCCTGCGCGAGGGCTACCACGCCGACCTGGTGCTGATCGACGACACCGCGTTCACCGTGCGCCGCGAGGACGTGCTGTCCAAGTGCGGCTGGTCGCCGTTCGAAGGCCGCAGCTTCCGCTCCAGGATCGCCGCGACCTGGATCAACGGCGTGCTGGCCTGGGATGGAACCCGTCTGGTCGGCAGTCCCAACGGGCAGCGCCTGGCGTTCGACCGCTGATGCGCGGCGCCCTGGTGTCCGGCGCCGCATTGGCGCTGGTCCTGCTGACCGCACCGGTCGCCCCGGCGCTGCACGCACAGACGCCGGCCGCGGCCGGCGCCGAGGCGCGCAGCGTGTTCCCGCGCAGCGCCTCGCAGGGCGCGCTGGTGATCGGCAAGGTCGCGCCCGGCAGCCGCGTGCAGTACGCCGGACGCACCCTGCGAGTCAGCGACTACGGCAGCGTGGTGTTCGGCATCGGCCGCGACGAGCGCGGCCCGCTGCGCATCGCCGTGCAGCGCCCGGATGGCGGGACTGAGACGATCGAGATCGCGGTGACGCCGCGCGACTGGCCGCTGGAACAGGTCAACGGGGTGCCGCCGAAGACGGTGAACCCGCCGCCGGCGATCGCCGAGCGGATCAAGCGCGAACAGGCCCAGGTCACCGCCGCGCGCGACCGCGACGACCCGCGCACCGATTTCGCCGCACCCTTCATCTGGCCGGTGCAGGGCCGCATCAGCGGCCGCTTCGGCAATGCCCGGGTCTACAACGGCCAGCCCGGCGCCGGGCATTCGGGCATGGACATCGCCGTGCCCACCGGCACCCCGGTCAAGGCCCCGGCCGCCGGCGTCATCACCTTCGCCGCTCCCGACCTGTACCTGACCGGCGGCACCGTGCTGCTGGATCACGGCTACGGCGTCAGTTCCAACTTCCTGCACCTGTCGCGGATCGACGTCAAAGTCGGCGACCGCATCGCCCAGGGCCAGGTGATCGGCGCAGTGGGTGCCACGGGTCGTGCGACCGGGCCGCATCTGCATTGGGGGATGAATTGGTTCGATGTGCGCATCGATCCACTGTTGGTACTGGAGCGGACAAAGCAGCAGTAAAGGGCTGGTGGGTCAGGTGCGTTGGCGCGCGGCGGCGCGTTCCTCATCCGGGTCGCCGACACATTCGTTTGGCGCGGTTCGATGTGCGCATCGATCCGTTGTTGGTGCTGGAGCGGACAAAGCAGCCTTGAAGCGCTGGCGTGTCAGGTTCACTGACGCGCGGCGGCGCGTTCATCATCTGGGTGGCCGATGCGTTCGCCTGGCGCGGTTCGACGCAAGCATCGATCCCTTGCTTGATGCTGAAACGCGCGCAAAAGCAGCGAAACGCGAGCTAGTCAGGGCTTGCCGTCGCTCCGCGATAGATTCCTATGACCTCATCAACAACGACGGATAAGGAACGCTCCCGAACCGGAGCATCCTAAGTCACGAGGCCCACCTGCACAGCACACGACCAACCCTGAGCAACCATTCAAACCAAGCACACCGCCATACCCGATCAGCGAAGGGACTTCCTCTTACGCCCAAGCAAATCGAGGATTCCAACGACGCACATGGTCGCAAGCCCGTCCCCTTGCGGATACCCAGGATTCAATCTCCTGAACTCCAAGGCATAAGGATCCCTCTCGGCATCTGGTATGAAATCGATCGCCTCGCGCAGGATCACGCCAAGATTCCTGACAGTACAGCTATCGGCATCCCATTTTTCCTTGTAAACCTCGGAAAAGATCGCGCTCATCAGAGCTTTCATGTCAGGAGGCGTCGTCACAAAAGGGCTTGGCCAAGCATTCCTCAACCTTCCGACGAAAGACCTGTAGCCACGCCAATTTCCGAATACGGCGCAAAACACCACACTTGAAAAAGGACTCTTTGCTTTTTCAATAAAGTAATTGTAGATCGTATATTTTCGTATCAAGTCGCGACCACGAGCCACTGGATCGAACACCGTGCCTGGAATAATTACAACATAGCTCTTGCCATTCACCTCCAGCCGCTTGATGACCAGGGTTCCAATAGCGACAATAGCCCCACCCTTATCCCGCCCTATGACAACTTTCTGCAATTTTCGCAAAGACTGCAATATATCTTTCCTTGACCGCCTCAAGTCGTACTTCTTCATGAAATCGCAGTAACCGAGAATCTCCGCCCTGTTTAAATCCTTTATTTTCTTTGTTTCAAGCTTTAACCGCATAAAATCCCCATCGAAGTTCAGCGCGATGCAACATCGACCAGAAACGCGCACCGATGCGGAGCGCTATTTGATTAGACGCGCATCACATCCAGGCAACATTCAAGCAGCAGTCGGAACGAAGCTTTAGGCATGTAGCTTCCCACAGATTGCATCATGTGGCTGGTTGCAACGAACCGCATGCCGGTCGCCTCGGCAGTCGAATTGCCCCTTTTGGAGCCATAGGTCGTTTGCTCGCGCAGAAAGGCAATACAGCGCATATCCGAAGACATACCAACAGGGTTCCGCCCTGCCCAACTTGCCTTGCCTTCGAATCAAACTCGGCCAGCACACCGATCGTGATGGAGACCCACAGATCGATAACTGCGCGTACTCTAAGGCGTCACAGACGACCAATCGCTGTCTAGGATAGCTCCGCAGCATCGCCATGGGCGCCGCCGTGCAGAAAATTGATACCGGTGTCATACCCGTTGTGAGCGGCTTCACCTATAAACCCAGGGAATCCTATCGTCATGACTAATGTGCTATGGATGAAGACCTTGGCGACGCTGGCGCTGGCGGCCGGGGTCGTCACCGATGCCCCGGCGCTGACCGGAACCGCGTCGCGCCCGCAACTGACCAGCAGCGAGGCGGCCAACCAGACCGTCGCCCGCCACCTGGCCCAGGCCGGACCGATCGGCGCGCTGGTCACCGACAACTGGGATCCAAGCGCCGGCGTCGCGCTGCTGCAGGCCGACTACGCGGTGGCCGCCGACGGCAGCACCCGCTACCGCACCGTGCAGGCCGCGGTGGACGCCGCGGTCGCCGCCGGCGGCAGCATGCGCCGCTACATCAGCGTGGCGCCGGGCACCTACACCGAAGTGGTGTGCGTGCCCGCCGCGGCGCCGCCGCTCACGCTGTTCGGCCTCGGCGGCAGCCCGGCCAGCACCACGATCCGTTTCGACAACGCCAACCCCACCCCGAAGCCTACCGGCAGCGCCACCCATCCGTGCGCCAGCAACGCCGCCAGCAGCACCGTCGGCACCTCCGACAGCGGCACCGTCACCGTGCGCGCGGCGCAGTTCCAGGCGCGCAACCTGGCGATCGTCAACAGCTATGTCGAGGGCACCTACAGCGGCAGCAACCAGTCGGCGGTGGCGCTGGCGTTGCGCGGCGACAAGGCAGTGCTGGAGAACGTGGTGCTGACCGGCAACCAGGACACCCTGCTGGTCAGCGCCGGCAGCGCCAACACGGTGATCCGCGCCTATTTCAAGGGCGGCACCATCGAGGGCGACACCGACTTCATCTTCGGCTCGGGCGTGGCGGTGTTCGCCGGCAGCACCATCCGCTACACCGCCGCGCGCCGCGGCGCCAACGATGGCGGTGTGATCTTCGCGCCCAGCACCCGCCCGGTCAGCAGCTACGGCTTCCTGGCGATCGGCAGCACCTTCGATGCGGTCGGCAATCCGGGCAGCGGCACGGTGTGGCTGGGCCGGGCCTGGGACGAGAGCGTGGGCAGCCTGTCCAACTACGTCGACGGCACCTCGCCCAACGGCAAGGTGGTGATCCGCGACTCGACGCTGGGCGGGCACATCCGCAAGAGCGCGCCATGGAACGCCTCGACCATCGGCCGGCCGTACTGCAGCAGCAACTGCAGCAATTCGGCCAATCGCTTCTACGAGTACGCCAACAGCGGCGCCGGCAGCGCGCCCTGAGGCATGCCGGCGCGGAGGGCGGGCGGGCTCAGCCCAGCCCGGCCCACCAGGCGCGCCACAGCGTCGCCATCTGTCCCGGCGGCCTGGGCATGGCGGCCGCCTGCTGCACCATCCGCGCACGCGCCAGCGCCGACAGGATGCGCCGCGGACGCGGCCCGCGCACGCGGCGCGGCCACGGCTTCAACAATGCCTGCGCCCAGCGCTGGCGCTGCTGCGCCTCATCGCCGCCGCGCAGCGCCAGCGGCGCGGTGGCGGCGCCGCCCTCGACCAGGCGCTGCGCCAGCACCTGCAGCGCGACCGGCACCACGGCGCCCTCGGCCGAGGCCTCGAACAACGCGCGCTCGACCGCGACCACCGCCTGCGCGAACGGCTCCAGCCGCTCCAGCGCATGCGCGGTGTCGGCCGCGGCCGCGCGCGACTGCGGCAGGCTCGGCAAGGCCTCGGCCAGTTGTGTCCACGGCGCCGCCACAGGCTCCAGCACCCGGCCCAGCGGATGCCGCGAACGCTGCCCGGCCCAACTGCGCAGTTCCTCGCCCCACCACGCCAGCTTGGCGTCGGCCGGCAGCGGGTCGCCGGCGATGTTGAGGATGTCGTCGAACTCCTGCAGCAGGGCGAACCAGGCCACGGTGCGGGCGCGCTGCGGCGCCGGCACGAACGCCTCGGCCACGGCCCATTCCGGCCAGCGGCGACGCCATTTGTCGAGGAAGGCATCCAGGGCGGACGAACTGCTCATGCGATCGGTGGATCCGGATTCAGGCGCGCGCGCCGACGGCATCGCGCAATGGGAGAGTGAGCGCGGCTGCCGCGCAGAACGCGCAGTGTACGTGCGCGACCGGTGGATGCCGAGCGGCGTCGGCGTGCAAGCCGCGACACGGCGGTCGTGCATCACCGCGAACGCGGCGACAGCACCGGTTTCAGGACGCGGCTGCGCTGACCGGCCAAGCCGCGGCGTCGTACAGCTCGGCCGGCGCCGCGACCATCGCGTCGGCGCGCCAGGCCAGCGGATCGTCCTCGTCCAGCCGGTAACCCCACAGCACCGCCACCGACGCCATGCCGGCGGCACGTGCGGCCAAGATGTCGCGTTCGTCGTCGCCGACGTAGACCACTTCCTGCGGCGCCACGCCCAGGCGCTGCGCGGCGACCTGCAGCGGCAGCGGATGCGGCTTGCGCTCGGGCAGCGTGTCGCCGCCGATCAGCACCGTGCAGCGCTGCTCCCACTGCAACTGCGGCAGGATCAACCGCGCCAGCGCCTCGGGCTTGTTGGTGACGATGCCCCACACGCTGCCGGCCTCTTCCAGGCGTTGCAGCAGTTCCGGGATGCCGTCGAACGGCTGCGAATGGCGCCCGATCAGCGCCTCGTAGTGGCGCAGGAATGCCGGAATCAGCGCATCGTGCTGCGCGGCGGGCAGATCCGGAAAGGCGACGCCGAGCATCGCCCGCGAGCCTTTCGACACCACCGGCCGCAACTGCGCCAGGTCGAGCGCAGGACGCCCATGCTCGGCCAGCAGCGCATTGGCCGCGGCCAGCAGATCCGGCGCACTGTCCAGCAGCGTGCCATCCAGATCGAACAGCACCACCGGCGGGTAACCCCGCCGCGGCAGCGGCGCTTCCCTATTCCCCATTCCCGATTCCCGGCTTTACAGCACACGCCAGGTAATTGACCTCGGTGCGCGAGGACAGCCGCGCGCGATTGCGCCACGGCTCGTAAGCCAGGCCGCTGACGTCGCGCAGCTGCAGTTCGGCCTGGCGCAACCAGGCGGCCAGCTCCGCCGGCTTGATGAAATCCTGGTAGCGGTGGGTGCCGGTGGGCAGCAGCCGCGCCACGTATTCGGCACCGACGATGGCCAGGGCGAACGCGGCCGGGGTGCGGTTGAGGGTGGACAGGAACAGCTGTCCGCCCGGCTTGAGCAGGGTCGCGCAGGCGCGCACGATCGCCGCCGGATCGGGCACGTGCTCGAGCATCTCCATGCAGGTGATGGCGTCGAAGCTGCCCGGTTGTGCGGCCGCCAGGTCCTCGACCGACTGCACGCGGTAGTCGACCTCGACCCCGGATTCGAACTGGTGCAGCCGCGCAACCTTGATCAGCTCCGGTGCCAGGTCGATCGCGGTGACCTGCGCGCCCTCCTTGGCCAGCGCCTCGCTGAGCAGGCCGCCGCCGCACCCCACGTCCAGCACCGTCGCCCCGCGCAGCGGCAGGCGCTCGGCGACGTAGCGCAGACGCACAGGATTGAGCGCATGCAGCGGCTTCTGCGGGCCGTCGGCATCCCACCAGCGGGTGGCCAGGGCGCCGAACTTGTCCAGTTCGGCCTGATCGAAATTGGCGGAGGCGTTGGCGGCGGAAGCGGTCATGGCGAACTCTCGTTGGGGCCGCGCGCGCGGCGCGGCACGGCGAACATAGCGGATCAGGCGTGGATGCTGCGGATACGTTCGCGCCACTGCCGCGCATTGGCGACCAGCGCATCGACGTCCATGTCCACCAGCACGCGCTGGCTGAGCTTGGGCTGGCCGGCGATCCACACGTCGCTGACCTGCTGCCGGCCGGTGGCGTACACCAGTTGCGACAGCACGTTGTGCAGCGGCTGGGTCTCCAGCGCCGACAGGTCCACGCAGATCAGGTCGGCCTGCTTGCCCGGCTCGATCGAGCCGATGGTCTCGCCGAAGCCCAGCGCGCGCGCGCCGCCCAGGGTGGCCGCGCGCAGCGTGCTGGCCGCGTCCAGCGCGGTGGCGTCGTTGGCCACCGCCTTGGCCAGGATCGCCGCGGTGCGGTTCTCGCTGAACATGTCCAGGTCGTTGTTGCTGGCGCAGCCGTCGGTGCCGATCGCCAGGTTCACCCCCGCCCGCTGCAGCGCGCAGGCCGGGCAGAAGCCGGAGGCGAGCTTGAGGTTGGATTCGGGGCAATGCACCACGCTGACCCCGCGCTCGGCGCACAGGTGGATCTCGGCGTCGGTGAGCTGGGTCATGTGCACCGCGATCAGGCGGTCGTTGACCAGGCCCAGCCGGTCCAGCCGCGCCAGCGGGCGCTGCCCGTACTGCTTCAGCGAGTCGGCGATTTCCTGCGCGGTCTCGTGGGTGTGCAGGTGCACCGGCACCTCGAGCTGGTCGGACAGCATCCGCACCCGCTCGAAGTTGGCGTCGTTGACCGTGTACGGCGCATGCGGGGCGAAGGCGATGCCGACCAGCGGATCGTCGCGCCACTGGTCGTGCACCTCGCAGGCGCGGGCGAAGTACTCGTCCGAGGTCTTGGCCCAGGCGGTCGGGAAATCGATGATCACCGTGCCGACCCGCGCGCGGAAGCCGTGCTGCTTGTACACCGCGGCCTGCACGTCGGCGAAGAAGTAGTTCTCGTTGGCGCAGGTGGTACCGCCGCGCAGCATCTCGGCGATGGCCAGCGCAGTGCCGTCGGCGACGAACTCCGGGCCGATCACCGCGGTCTCCACCGGCCAGATGTGCTGCTGCAGCCACACCATCAGCGGCAGGTCGTCGGCGATGCCGCGCAGCAGGGTCATCGGGTTGTGGGTATGCGCGTTGACCAGCCCCGGCAGTAGCGCCGCGTCCGGACGCGAGACGGTGCGCGCGGGGGCGAAGCGCGTGCGCGCCTCGGCCGTGGGCAGCACCGCCACGATCTCGCTGCCGCGCACCGCCACCGCGTGGTCTTCCAGCACCACCGCATGCGGTTCGATCGGGACCACGTAGCCGGCTTCGATCAGCAGGTCGCAGGATTCGGGTATGGAGGTCATCGCAGGGACTCTGGAAAAGGGAGGGTCACGGTGCCGGTGCCGCCTGGGCCTGGCGGATGCGCCGCTGGTACACGCGCATCACCCCCCACTGCAGCAGGAAGACCGCCAGGAAGCCGAAGCGGCCCAGCCACGGTGCCACCATGCCCACGGGGATGCATAACGCGAACACCACCGGCGAGACCGCCGCGCGCAGCTTCATCGCCTGCGCCTGCAGCGGGCCCAGCCGCTGCGCCAGGCCTTCCTTGCGCACCGCATAGGCATGCAGCCAGTACCCGGCCAGGCCGATCGCCGCCAGATGCGCGCAGTACACCGAGAACGCCTCGTGGCTGCCGAAATAGTCCGAGTACAGCGCGGTGGAGAACGGCAGCAGGCCGATCAGCAGCAACTGCAGCACGTTGAGCCAGATCAGCCGGTCGTCGAACTGGCGGATGTGCCGGCACAGCTGCAGGTGCGACTTCCAGAACAGCGCGGTGACCAGAAAGCTGACCGCAAAGCCGATGAACAGCGGCAGCATCCGGTGCAGGGCGGCGAGGATGCCGCCGGCCGCCGCGACCTCGGCGTGTCCGGGCACCTTGATTTCCACCGCCAGCAGGGTGATGGCGATGGCGAAGACCGCATCGCTGAAGAACACGACGCGGTCGTGCGGGTACTTGCTGTCGGCGCTGTCGGCGTGGCTGGTCGTCACGGGCGTTTCCTGGGAGCGAGGTGGTCCATCACCGCCGCACGGCGATCCGGCGCATGGCGCTGCCTGGCCGCCGCACGCCAGCGCGTGCGCATGCCCGCGGCCGGCGGCGGCCGCGGGCATGCCGACTTACTTGACGCGCGAAACGTATTCGCCCGAACGCGTATCGACGCGGATCACTTCTTCCTGGCCGACGAACAGCGGCACGCGCACCACCGCACCGGTCTCCAGGGTCGCCGGCTTGCCGCCGCCGCCGGAGGTATCGCCGCGCACGCCCGGGTCGGTCTCGACGATCTTCAGTTCGACGAAGTTCGGCGGGGTGACCTGGATCGGCGTGCCGTTCCACAGCGTCACCACGCAATCCTCCTCGCCCTTGATCCACTTGGCGGCGTCGCCGACGCCGGCCTTGTCGGCCTGCACCTGCTCGAAGGTTTCCTGCTGCATGAAGTGCCAGTACTCGCCGTCGCTGTACAGGTACTGCATGTCGGTGTCGACCACGTCGGCCGCTTCCACGCTGTCGGTCGCCTTCATGGTCATTTCGACCACGCGCCCGGACTTGATGAAGCGGTACTTGACGCGGGTGAACGCCTGGCCCTTGCCGGGCTTGACGTATTCGGTATCGGTGATGATCGCAGGCTCGCTGTTGACCAGGATCTTCATCCCGTTCTTGACGTCGTTCATGCCGTAGCTGGCCATCTGAAACTCCTCGGGTAAGGCAAACCCGCCGCGTTCGGCGGCCGGCCGGATAGAATGGAAGCTCCGCCGCAACGGCGGGCGCTCGTGTGATGACCGCCTATGATAACCGCAGCCCCCCGCCCGATGCAGCCGTCCCCGCC
>NZ_NQYT01000037.1:0-63801 GCF_009192935.1 Xanthomonas sp. LMG 12461 | reverse complement strand
GGGAGAAGGTGGCGCGCAGCGCCGGATGAGGGTTCGGCGACCGGCAACCCCAGCCGCGCGGACACGCCGAAGTCCTCGGCCACTCCGCCGATCAGAAAGCCCGGCTCGCGCCCGGCGGCCTGCAGCAGCCAGGTCAGGATGCTGGTGGTGGTGGTCTTGCCGTGGGTGCCGGCCACGGCCAGGGTGTCGCGCCCCGGCAGCACCTGTTCGCTCAACCATTGCGCACCCGAGGTGTAGGCGCGCCCGGCGTCGAGCACCGCCTCCACCGCCGCGTTGCCGCGCGACAGCGCGTTGCCGACGATCACCTGGTCGCAGTCCGCGGCGATGTGCTCGGGCAGGTAGCCCTGCTTCAGCGCGATGCCAAGGTGTTCCAGCTGTGTGGACATCGGCGGGTAGATCGCCTGGTCGCTGCCCTCGACCGCATGGCCGAGTTCGCGCGCCAGCGCGGCGACACCGCCCATGAACGTACCGGCGATGCCGAGAATATGGATCTTGCTCATGGCCGGATTGTCGCCGATCCCCCGGCGCACGCAAACCGGCGCAGGTGCGGCCGTTGGCCGTGGCAGGCAGGCCGTGGGACCGATCCGGGGCAATCGCGGCGCGGCGCCGTCAAGTAGGGAATCCCCCACATCCGCTGAGGAAAGTCCCCGATAGGAAAGTCGGGAGCCGACGCCGAAAATGAACGGGCCAGCCTCGACACCCTGTGGTTCTACTCCCCAAGAGACCATCCCCAAGGGAGCTCATGTCGTGGGGCTCTGAGCAAGCCCGTTCGCTGGCACCTTCTTTCCCCGATCCCGGCCCTCCATTGGCAGGCGGGATGCGCGCCCACGGTGGCTACTCGCTGTGCGCAGCGCAGCAGGACATGTCCTTACGTCGCTTTAGCGCCGCAGGAGCGGCTTCAGCCGCGACGGGCCTTAGCAGGTATGCGTGTCGCGGCGGAAACCGCTCGTACGGGCGGGCGTTGCGCGTGGTGACGGGAGGCGCACCGCCACCGGTACGGCGCCGTCTGCACGACCGGCACCCGCGGCGGGCGCCGGCGTGCCGTGCCGCCTCAGCGGCCGATCGCCGCCAGGATGCGGGCGAGCACCTCGTCCAGCGAGCCGACGCCATCGACCCGCGCCAGCGTGCCGCGCTTGTCGTAGAAGCCGATCACCGGCGCGGTCGAATCGGTGTAGACCTGCAGGCGCTTGCGCACCGACTCGGGATTGTCGTCCTCGCGGCCTTCGGCCTTGGCGCGGCCGGCGATGCGCTCGACCAGCAGTTCGTTGGCCACGTCCAGCTGCACCACCGCGTCCAGCGGCTGGCCGAGCTTGGCCAGCAGTTCGTCCAGCGCGCCGGCCTGGGCCAGGTTGCGCGGGTAGCCGTCGAGGATGAAGCCGTTGCGCACGTCGTCGCGGCCGAGGCGCGATTCGAGCATGCCGAGCAGGATGTCGTCGGAGACCAGGTCGCCGCGCGCCATCACTTCCTTGGCCTGCACGCCCAGCGGGGTGCCGGCGGCGACTTCGGCGCGCAGCAGATCGCCGGTGGAAATGTGCGGGATCTGCAGCTTGTCCTTCAGGCGGGCCGCCTGCGTGCCCTTGCCCGATCCGGGCGGTCCCAACAGAACCAATCGCATCAACCTGACTCCTCGAGGAAAGTACCGTGCGCGGCCGGCGGCGTTAGACTCGGGGGCCACGCCTGCGCTGCACCGCTAGAGCCCCAGCTTACCGCATCCAGGCAATGTCCCGGCAATGTCCCCACCCCAGGAGCGAACCCCGACCATGGCCCAAGGCACCCTGCTGTACGCCCAGTCCGGCGGCGTCACCGCCGTCATCAACGCCAGCGCCGCCGCCGTCATCGGCGAAGCGCGGGCGCGCAAGGTCAAGGTGCTGGCCGCGCGCAACGGCATCCTCGGCGCGCTGCGCGAGGACCTGATCGACACCTCCAAGGAGTCGGCGGCGGCGATCGCCGCGCTGGCCCATACGCCCGGCGGCGCGTTCGGCTCGTGCCGCTACAAGCTCAAGTCGCTGGAGGCCGACCGCGCCAAGTACGAGCGCCTGCTGCAGGTACTGCAGGCGCACGACGTGCGCTACTTCCTCTACAACGGCGGCAACGATTCGGCCGACACCGCGTGGAAGGTCTCGCAGCTGGCGCAGGCGTTCGGCTACCCGCTGCACTGCATCGGCGTGCCCAAGACCATCGACAACGACCTGGCGGTCACCGACACCTGCCCGGGCTTCGGCTCGGCGGCCAAGTACACCGCGGTGTCGGTGCGCGAGGCGGCGCTGGACGTGGCGGCGATGGCCGAAACCTCGACCAAGGTATTTGTCTACGAGGCCATGGGCCGCCATGCCGGCTGGCTGGCCGCCGCCGCCGGCCTGGCCGCGCAATCGCCGGACGACGCGCCGCAGATCATCCTGTTCCCCGAACGCGCCTACGACGAGGCCGCCTTCCTGGCGCAGGTGCGCAAGGTGGTGGACAAGGTCGGCTGGTGCGTGGTGGTGGCCAGCGAAGGCATCCAGACCGCCGACGGCCGCTTCGTCGCCGATGCCGGCGGCGGCACCGATGCGTTCGGACACAGCCAGCTCGGCGGCGTGGCGTCCTACCTGGCCGGCAAGGTCAAGGCCGAACTTGGCTACAAGGTGCACTGGACCCTGCCCGACTACCTGCAGCGTTCGGCCCGCCACCTGGCTTCGCGCACCGACTGGGAGCAGGCGCAGGCGGTCGGCAAGGCCGCGGTGCAGTTCGCGCTGAAGGGCATGAACGCGGTGATGCCGGCGATCGTGCGCAGCAGCGATGTGCCGTACCGCTGGAAGATCGAGGCGGCGCCACTGCACAAGGTCGCCAACCACGAGAAGAAGATGCCCGCCGGTTTCCTGCGCAAGGACGGCTTCGGCATCACCGACAAGGCGCGCCGCTATCTCCAGCCGCTGATCCGCGGCGAGGCGCCGCTGCCCTACGGCACGGACGGCCTGCCCAAGTACGTGGCACTGAAGAACGTGGCGGTGAAGAAGAAGCTGCCGGCCTGGGAGGGCTGACAGCGCGGGCGCCCAATCGGCATGACGTCATCGGCGCATGCCGTCGCGCGCGGGATGTCGCCGTTGGCGCCAGCCTCTGCAGGCGCTGCGCCGGACCGATCGGGGGATCGCGACAGGACGCTGCAGGGATCCTGACGCATCCACCACGGATGTCGGATTGCCTGCAGCTTGAGAGAAGACGAGGCCACCAGGATGCGCGACACGCACGAAGACCCAAGCAGCGCGTCCGGCCACATGCGCTTCGATTGGCACAGCGACCCCATCACCCGTGCGACGCCGGTGGACGAGCACTATCGCAACACGCAGAACGTGCGCCGCTTCCTCGTGACCATGTGCGGCGACGGCTTCGCGTTCGACCGCGCGTTCATGGCCTGGATCAGGAATGGCGTCGCCAAGACCATGGGCGACGTCGCCGACGAATGGCAGCGACGGCACACCGGCAACGTGCCGACCTGAGGCTCCGCGCACGCCGCATGCGACGGATCGGCAACGGTCAAGAACTGCGACAGCAACGCAAAGCGCAAAGCCGCCAAGCCTGTCCTGGATCCTGCTTTACGCAGGCATCCAGGGATCGCATGCGCCGTGCCTGTGCGGCCTGACGACAGCCACATCACCGTCGCGCATACGTACCGCCGATCGCAGCCGCCCTGCCTGCGCGATGCAGGCGTGACGGCCGAGGCGGCTCGACAATCCTCCCGCTCAGCGGCAGGCCTTGCCCTCCACCGTCATCTGCGCGGTGAACTGCGGCACCTGCGGGACCTTGCCGGCGGCCGCCTGCTGCTTGGCCTCTTCCAGATAGATCCGCGACTGGCCCTGGCCATCGCGCTCGGTGTTCAGCGCCACCGGCTTGCGCCACACCCGCACCACCGCCTGCTGCGACGGACAGGCGGCGCTGGGCACGCGGATCAGATCGTTGAACTTCCAGCCGGTGGCCTCGCTGGGCCTGGCCTGGTCGAACTCGACCAACCTGGCGCGCGGCTGGCAGGTCGGGCTGCTGCGCACCGCGGAGAAGCGGTAGGGCTGCGCCGCATCGCCGGTGTACTCGCCCTCGAAGCGCACGCAGGCCTCGGGGATCTGGCGGATGGTATGCACCACGCCCACCGCCTGCGGCGCGCTGGCCGGGCGCTGCAGTTCCGGGGTCGGGTCGGCGGCTGCAGCGGCCAGCGGCGCCAGCGCACACAGGCCGAGGGCCACGATCGAGGCGCGTGCGCGCAGCCTTGGGGAAATCGTCGATTGCATCGGAGGGCTCCTGGGAAGCGATGCGCCACGCTGCCACGCACAGACTGAACCGCACGCCAAAAGTGAGACGCCCTGCCTGGTCGCTGGCGGCATCACGGAGGCAGGCGCATACTCGCCCACGTTCAGGCCAGATGACATTGCGATACGCACCAGCGGCGCGCGTTGTGGCCGCGGAGTCGTTGCATGCTTCAGCTCCTACGGTGTGATCCCCCGGTATGTCCAGCGCTTGGGCGCCATCCACATCCTTGGGAGGGGTCATGCTGGAACGATATGCGGTCACCGTGGCACTGGCGTGCGCGGCTCTGGCGGTGCTCTACGGCATCGTCTCCACGCGCTGGATCCTGGCGCAGCCCGCCGGCAACGAACGCATGCGGCAGATCGCCGATGCGATCCAGGAAGGCGCCCGCGCCTACCTCAACCGCCAGTACCTGACCATCGCCATCGCCGGCGCGGTCCTGCTGGTGCTGGTCGGGGTGTTCCTGAGCTGGTACACCGCCGGCGGCTTCGCGATCGGCGCGGTGCTGTCCGGGGTCGCCGGCTACATCGGCATGAACCTGTCGGTGCGCGCCAACGTGCGTACCGCCGAAGCGGCGCGGCGCGGGCTGGCGCCGGCGATGGCGGTCGCGTTCCGCGGCGGCGCGATCACCGGGATGCTGGTGGTCGGGCTGGGCCTGATCGGCGTGGCCGGCTACTACGGCCTGCTGCAATGGCTGGGACACAGCGTCGGCGACAGCCTGCATGCGCTGGTCGGCCTGGCCTTCGGCAGTTCGCTGATCTCGATCTTCGCGCGCCTGGGCGGTGGCATCTTCACCAAGGGCGCCGACGTCGGCGCGGACCTGGTCGGCAAGGTCGAGGCCGGCATTCCCGAGGACGACCCGCGCAACCCGGCGGTGATCGCCGACAACGTCGGCGACAACGTCGGCGACTGCGCCGGCATGGCCGCCGACCTGTTCGAGACCTATGCGGTCACGGTGATCGCAACGATGCTGCTGGGCGGGCTGATGGCCGCCGAGGCGGGGCGCAACGCGGTGCTGTATCCGCTGGTGCTGGGCGGTGTGTCGATCGTCGCCTCGATCGTCGGCACCTTCTTCGTGCGCGTGCGCCCGGGCGGCTCGATCATGGGCGCGCTGTACAAGGGCGTGGTGGTCTCGGCGGTGCTGGCGGCGCTGGCGTTCTGGCCGGTGACCCAGCAACTGATGGGCGACACCGCCGCCGGTGCCGGCAAGCTCTACGGCTGCGCGCTGATCGGCCTGGCGCTGACCGGGCTGATCGTGTGGATCACCGAGTACTACACCGGCACCCAGTACAAGCCGGTGCAGCACGTGGCGCAGGCCTCGACCACCGGCCATGGCACCAACATCATCGCCGGGCTCGGCATCTCGATGAAGTCCACTACGCTGCCGGTGATCGCGGTGTGCGCCGCGATCTGGGGCGCGTTCGCGCTGTCGGGCCTGTACGGCATCGCCATCGCCGCCACCGCGATGCTGTCGATGGCCGGCATGATCGTGGCGCTGGACGCCTACGGCCCGATCACCGACAACGCCGGCGGCATCGCCGAAATGGCGGAACTGCCGCCGGAGGTGCGCGCGGTCACCGACCCGCTGGACGCGGTCGGCAACACCACCAAGGCCGTGACCAAGGGTTATGCGATCGGCTCGGCGGCGCTGGCAGCGCTGGTGCTGTTCGCCGACTACACCCACAACCTGCGCGCCGCGCACCCCACCGAAACCTTCGCCTTCGACCTGTCCGACCACACGGTGATCATCGGCCTGCTGATCGGCGGCCTGATCCCCTACCTGTTCGGCGCGATGGCGATGGAAGCGGTGGGCCGCGCCGCCGGTGCGGTGGTGGAGGAAGTGCGGCGGCAGTTCCGCGAGATCGCCGGCATCATGCAGGGCACCGGCAAGCCGCAGTACGACCGCGCGGTGGACATGCTGACCCGCTCGGCGATCCGCGAGATGATCGTGCCCTCGTTGCTGCCGGTGGCGGTGCCGATCGTGGTCGGCCTGTTGCTGGGCCCGCGCGCGCTCGGCGGCCTGCTGATCGGCACCATCGTCACCGGGCTGTTCGTGGCCATCTCCATGACCACCGGCGGCGGCGCCTGGGACAACGCCAAGAAGTACATCGAGGACGGCCATTTCGGCGGCAAGGGCAGCGAGGCGCACAAGGCCGCGGTGACCGGCGACACCGTCGGCGACCCGTACAAGGACACCGCCGGCCCGGCGATCAATCCGCTGATCAAGATCATCAACATCGTGGCGTTGCTGCTGGTGCCGCTGCTGTAGCCACACGCGCAGCGGGCATCGGCGACATGCCGGCGCCTGCTGCGCGTCCTTTGCCGCTACAGGCAGTCGATCAGGCCGTCGTTGATGCTGTGCTCGCTGTGCGGCAGCGGCGCGAACAGCGGCCGCTCGCCCGACAGCGCCGCATACAGCGCGTGCAGCCGGGTCTGCGGCTGCAGCGGGGTCCGGCAGTGCCATAGCCGCGCATCGACCACGACCCGGCCGGTGCCCGCATCGATACTGGCCTCGCTGGCGCCGAAGCTCCAGATGCACTCCCCGATCACCCCGTCGCGCTGGCGCACCGAGCAGCGATAGCGCAGCGGCCGGTAGTCGCTGTAGTCGCCTTCGCAGAAGGTGTCGCCGCAGAGCTGGTCGAAGTCGTGCGCCAGCCGTTGCTCCAGGTCGGAGAACGCCTCCCAGCCCTCGCCCGGGGCGGGATAGTCCATCGCATCCACGTAGGCCGGTTGCGCCTGCTGCGCCTGTCGCGCCTGCGCACCGCCGCAGGCCAGGACCAGCACCGCCAGCAGCGGCAGCATCGATTGCCGGATTCCGTTCATCGTCTTGCTCCTTGGGTGGGGACAGTGGCCACAGGATCGCCGCCGCCCGATTCCGGCACCATCGGAATGCGCCCCATGCGGGCCGGTATGGAGTCCGAAACCGCTGTAGGAATCCTCCGAACCGCCGTGCGCTGCATTGCAACAGCCAACCGACTAGAATGCCTGCCTCTTTAGAAGCCACTCCACTGGAGCTAGCGCATGGGTCTGGAACTGGTCACCTCCGGCAAGAACCTGCCGGAAGAAATCAACGTCGTCATCGAAATCCCGAAGGATTCCGAGCCGGTCAAGTACGAAGTGGACAAGGCCAGCGGCGCCATCTTCGTCGACCGCATCCTCTCCACCCCCATGCGCTACCCGTGCAACTACGGCTACGTGCCCAACACCCTGTGCGGCGATGGCGACCCGGCCGACGTGCTGGTGGTGCTGCCGCTGCCGCTGGTGCCCGGCTGCGTGGTGCGCTGCCGCCCGGTCGGCGTGCTGAAGATGAGCGACGAGGCCGGCAGCGACGAGAAGATCCTGGCGGTGCCGGTGGCCAAGGTGTTCCAGGGCTATGCGCACATCGAGGACATCACCCAGGTGTCCGGCCACTGGATGGAGCGCATCGGCCACTTCTTCGAGCACTACAAGGATCTGGAGAAGGGCAAGTGGGTCAAGCTCGACGGCTGGGGCAACGCCGAGGAAGCCAAGCGCATCCTGCGCGAGTCCGTGACCCGCTTCGAAGCCGGCGCCTGAGCCGCCGCCACGGCGGGGCGCCGCCGCCCCGCCGTGGCTGATCCGTTTCACGTTTTGCCGTTGCCGGGGCGCCGCCCTTCGGGGTTTGCGGTACATTGCGCCATGGCATCACCGAGCCCGGTCCGTCCGCGATCCGGCTCTTCTTGGGGGACAGACTCTTGCGCATCCTGTTCGTCGGCGACGAAGCCAGCCTTCCGTCCGAAGTCACTGAATACATTCGCGATCTTGGCGACGACTGGCAGGTCCAGAGCGTTGCCGACGGCAATGCCGCGATCGCCGCGGCGGCCACGGTGCGCCTGGATGCGGTGATCGCCGCGCCGACGCTGCCGGACCTGACCACCGCCACCCTGCTCGGCCAGATCCGCACGCTGAGCCCGGAAACCATCCGCATCGCGCTGATCGAGGCCGAACAGAGCAATCGCGCGCCGCCGGCGCGGATCATCGGCGTGGCCCACCGGTTCCTGCCGTTGCCGCTGTCCCCGGAAATGCTGCTGGAGGCGGTCACCAGCCTGGAGGAACTGCAGGAACTGCTGGGCAACCCGCGCCTGCGTTCCAGCATTGGCCGCATCGAGAAGCTGCCTTCGCCGCCGCATCTGTACCTGAGCCTGATGCATGCGCTGGAGCAGGACGAGGGCAGCAACGCCGCCGACCTGGCCAAGCTGGTCTCGGCCGACCCGGCGATCGCGGCCAAGGTGCTGCAGCTGTGCAATTCGGCGTTCTTCTCCAACGGCCGCACCATTTCCGACCTGCGCACCGCCGTGACCCGGCTCGGCACCGCCACCCTGCGCGACCTGGTCCTGGCCAGCGAGGTGTTCTCGGTGCAGGCGCTGTCCAACGCCGAGCGCAACGCGCTGCAGCAGCGCTCGCTGCTGGCGTCCAAGCTGGCCGCGAAGATGCTGCCGGCCTCCAGCGTCGAACTCGGTTCGACCGCGGCGCTGCTGGCCGACATCGGCCTGCTGCTGCCGGGCGTGCGCGACGAGCGCGAGCCGCCCACCGATGCCGACGACATCCGGCCGGGCCACGCCGAAGCCGGTGCCTACCTGCTCGGCCTGTGGGGCCTGCCGATGCCGATCATCGAGGCGGTGGCCTTCCATCGCCAGCCGCAGCGCTCCAGCACCCGCAGCTTCTGGGTCACCGGCGCGGTGCACGTGGCGATGGCACTGGCCAGCGGCTCGGAGATCGACGAGGAGTACCTGGCCAAGACCGGCATGCTCAACAAGCTGCCGAGCTGGCGCGAGCACGCGGAAAATCTGATGGGCCTGACGTCGGCATAGGCCGCTGGGCGCTTGTGCGCCACAGCGCTACCGCGCCTGAGCGACTTGGTCCGACCGCTCGCCAGGCATGGCGAGCGGAAAGGGAGTCCTGCGATCACGCAGCACTGCCAACGCCCACGCGCCTGCGGGCGCACGGCCGGTCAGGCCGCCTCATGCGGCTGCAACGGCGGGACGCCTCCCAGGGGCACCCACCTCTCCGCTCTGCTGGACTACGGGTGTACGAATACGTCCGTGTGCACACACCGTCGCACCGCCCGATTGGCGTGACCTGATCAGCGGATCCGGCCTTCGCGCTTGCTGCCGCAACCGTGCGCACGCCCTGTACCGGACACGCGAGCACAGCACATCCGCGATTCGCCGCGACAGGCTAGATAGTGACGCAAACAGTCATCACCAGGGTGAGCGGCTGAAGCTGGCTTACTTTCCCCCGCCCCTCCTGGCCCTGCCGCATCGGCCAGTGATAATTCCCGACAAGACATTCGAATAGAAGAAGTGACTCGATCAAAGATCAGTGGAAAGTAAGAGCCGCATCCGGAGGCGCCCATCGAAGCTGAACCTCGAAACTCTGGGTAGCGAGCACACCTAGCACCACATGACTATCGAAAACCTGAGTACCCGAGCGCCCGGCATCCATCCTGGAGACCAAATTGAGTTATTCACCCTTGCTCGACACATTGAATTCGGAAAAGGCAAAAGGCTACTCGCAGGAAACAAGACTAGATGGCGCCGCAATCCTCAATCAATACGTCATCAAAAGATTCGACGAGAAATTCCCTGCCTACAAATTTTCAATCGAGCTCTCGAAAATCGACTCAGCCGATGATTGCGGCGACTTTGAAGAACGCCAAGAGCTAGAGGATTTCGACGCTGCAATTTCGTTTTCGAGAACGGCAGGTGTAGACATCAAAGAATTTGGCGCTTTCAAAGACACCAGCCCGATTCAGTCTGCCGGAGGCATCCTGTCCAATGCTAACCTACAGCGATGCCGTCGACATGACTGCGCTGGCAACTGCTTTGCAGCGAGCATCGTTACTGGATTGAGCATACAACTGGAAAACATCCAACCCGCAAACTGCAATGCCGGCTGAGCGCCACCATCGCCTGGGCGGCTCGACGGGATGCAACAACCCGTCATCTACGAATAGCCGCTCGATCAAGTAACGACATGATCCAGCGCAATGCCCAAAAAAAGACGAGCCTTGCGGCCCGTCTTCTTTGTTGCTCAGACGCGACTGAATCAGAAACGCTGGGTGTACTTCATGTACAGGAAGCGACCGATGTCGAAGCCGCCGTAGTACGAGAAGCTCGAGTTCGGCTTGCTGTACATCTGCGCGCCCTGGTGATCGAACACGTTGTTGGCACCCACCGCGATCGTCGCATTCCACGGCGCGGTGTAACGCACCTGCACGTCGTGGAAGGTGTTGGAACCGACTTCGCGCGATGGCTGCAGCTGGGTGTAGGCCGAGGAGAAGTTCGGCAGGTTGCACTCGCTGCCGCCTTGGTACGAGCACGCTTCCTTGGTGCCGGAGTAATAACGCACGCCCCAATTCACGCCCAGGTTGCCGAAGCTCCAATCCAGGTTCAGATTGGAACGCACGCGGAAGTTGGAACCCCAGTCTGCGCTGGACCAGCCATTACGCTGTTCGACTGGCGTCTGCGATTCGTTGTCGCGCTTGTACGACAGGTAGTCCACGTAGGTGGTCTTCCAGTCAACGACGAAGTTGCCGAATGCAGTGTCCGGCAGGCGATAACGCACGCCCAGGTCGTAACCCGCGGTTTCCTGGTAGCCACCGTTGATCAGCGTGCGCGTGACCGTGTCGACCTGGTTGATGTTGCGGCCTTCGGCGGCACGCGTGAAGCGGTCGCAGGCCGAGGCGATGTTCTGCACGTAGCACTGATTGAGGATGGAGGTGACCGACTCAGCAGCGATCACGTCGTCGATGCGGATCTTCCACCAATCCAGGCTCACGTCCAGGCCGCTGACGTAGCTCGGGCTGTAGACCAGGCCTACGGTGTAGGTCTTGGAGGTCTCAGGCAGCAGCTGCGCATTGGAGCCGGACTCGAACGCGCTGTACGACTGCGTGCCCGGACCGGTGGAGGTGGCACCGCCGGAGGTCATCTGACGGAAATTCGCCGGCACGCCCTGCGCGCCGCACAGCTGCGCGACCGACGGGTTGCGCGCGGCCGAGCCGAAGCTGGTATCGCACGGGTCAGTGTAGTTGTCGAAGGTCTGCGAGGTGCCTCCGAACAGGTCGGCCACGGTCGGCGCACGGAAGCCCGTGGCGTAGGTGCCACGCACCAGCAGGTCGTCGATCGGCTTCCACTTCAGGCCGAACTTGCTGTTGGTGGTGTCGCCGAAGGTGTTGTAGTCCGAGTAGCGGCCGGCCACGTCGAACGATAGCTCCTTGGCGAACGGCATGTTGGCCAGCACCGGGATGTTGAACTCCAGGTACACCTCGTCCAGCGAATAGCCGCCCTTGGTCGGTGCGCCGGCCAAGTCGGTACTCAGGCCGGACTGCAGCAGCGCGTCCGGTTCGTACTTGGCGTCCTCGCTGCGGTGCTCGTAGCCGGCCGCCATCGCCAGGTCGCCAGCGGGCAGGCTCAGCAGGGTGCCGCTGAGGTTGGCGCTGTAGATCTTGGTAGTGGTGGTGGAGGTGTCGTGCGACGGCAGGAACAGGTAGGCCTGCAGCGCGGGATCGGCTAACGAGCCGGCACCGGTGGCGCCGTACGGCAGCAGCGGGTTCCACGGCGTGCAGCCGGCGATCACGTTGCCGGCGTTGCCGCAGCGGGCCACGCCGCTGGCGTCGACGAACGAGGAGCCGACGGCATTGGTCACGTTCGGAATGAACAGGTTGCCGGCGCCGGTCTTGGTGCCCTTGTTCTGGTTGTAGACGTAGCCCACGTCCCAATCCCAGTAGTTGTCGCCTAGCTGGAAGGAGCCTTCCAGACCGCCGCTGAAGCGGAAGGTTTCCAGCTCAGAACGGGTCTTGCGCGGCACTTCCGAGGTGCGGCGGATGAAGTTGGCTTCGGTGCCCAGCGGGTTGTAGATGCTGTCGGCGGCCAGCGGGGTCGAATAGACCTCGGACTGGTACGGGTAGCCGGCGATCTGCTGCAAGGTCTCGCGACGGGTGTACAGCACGTCGGCCTTGGCGCGCAGGTTGTCGGTCAGGTCGAAGCTGCCGTTGGCGAACACCGAGCGACGCTCGATCTGCGTCTGCAGGAACATTTCCTGGTTGGCGTTGGTGTAGTCGCGGTAATCGGTGGGGTGGTAGTCACCGATGTTGGCGGGGTTGCCGCCCTGGTTCAGGGTGTACCAGTTGTCGTCGCCATCGATCAGCACGCCGCGGTTGGTGGCGGCGCTCCAGCCGTTGACGGCGGCGTCGCTGGTCGGCACCGGGTGGTAGACGCCGTTCGGCGAGGCGGTGAAGGAGCGGTCCTTGGCGTAGACCGGCTCTTCCTTGCTGTACTCCGCACCCAGGCTCAGCGAGCCACGGTCGGTGGTGGTGCCGTAGGCGAAGCTGTAGGTCTGCTTCTGCCCGTCGCCCTGGCCGTACTGGCCGATGTAGGCGCTGGCGTCGAGGCCGTTGAAGTTCTTGCGGGTGATGATGTTGATCACGCCGGCGATGGCGTCGGAACCGTAGATCGCCGAGGCACCGTCGGTCAGCACTTCCACGCGCTCGACCATCGAGGTCGGGATCGAGGCCAGGTCGCTGTAGCCTGCCGAGCTGATGCCCATGCGCTTGCCGTCCAGCAGCACCAGGGTGCGCTCCGGGCCCAGGTTGCGCAGATCGACGTACTGGCCGCCGACTTCTTCGCCCGAGGACAGTGCGTCGGCGCGGCTGATCGCCGGCGAACCGGTCGCAGCCAGGTTCTGCACGATGTCGGCGACGCTGGTGAAGCCCTGCCTCTCGATGTCGGCGCGCTGCAGCGCGATCACCGGTTGCGCGGTCTCGGAACTGGCCTGGCGGATGCGCGAGCCGGTGACCTCGATGCGGTCGAGGTTGGTCGGGTTGCCGTCGGTGGCGGTGGACTCTTGCGCGCCGGCAATTGCCGGCGTCAACGCGATCGCGATGCTGGCGGGCAGCAAGCCCAGCCGCACTGCGGGAGTGCGAAGGTTCATCAATCTCTCCAGGGTAACGTTAGGGGCGTGTTAAGACGCCCCCGGCACGTTACGTTCCGGTGAGCGCGGCTGCTTTGCCGCTGCCGCCCGCAGACTTTGCCGATTCTGGCGGCACGGGACTGCCATGCCGATATTGCGAGGCGGAGACACCGAAGCGCGCACGGAACGCCCGCGCGAAGCTGCAGCAATTGTCGAATCCGCTGGCGGCGGCCACCTCGCCGATCATCATGGTGGTGTCGCGCAACAGGTCCGCCGCGCGCTCCAGGCGCAGCCGCGCCGACAACGCCTGCGGGCTTTCCTCGTACAGGCTCTGGAACGTCTTGGACAGGTACCAGCCGGAGAAGTTGGTCAGCTCGGCCAGTTCGCTGATCCGCACCACGCGGTCGCGATGGCCGTCCAGATACAGCCGCGCACGCTGCATGCGCCCGAACACCTGGCGCTTGCGCATCCGCGAGCGCCCGGGACAACGCTGCACGCGGCGCGACAACTCGCCCTGCATGGAGGCCAGATGCAGCAGCACCGGCCGCATCGCCAACGCATCGCCGGGCCGCGCCGCCGCCTGCCGCCACAGGCGCAAGGCGGTCCGCGTCTCGCGCAGCGACAACTCGCCGCGCCCCGCATACAAGGTCTCGTCGGCCATCCGCCCCAAGGCCTTCAGCGCCTCGCCGTCCAGGCTCAGGCCGATGCACAGACCATCGCGGTCGGTCTGCAACAGCGGCCGCGAATCGCGCTCGAAGGCCAGCCACTGGCCGCGACGCAGGGCGAAACGTCCTTCCTTGGCCTCGATCCAGGCGCTGCCGCGCAGTTGCAGCCAGACCGTGAAGGCGTTGGCCGACGCCTGCACGCTGGCCAGGCGCGCCGCGCCCAGACAGGCCGGACCCGACAGCGCCTCGTCCGCATCCAGCACCAGCTGTTGTCCATGATCGACCAGAAACGCTTGCCGCATCCGAGCACCCGCTTGACGTAAACCGGTGCGCAGTCTTTGCCGAATCTGGCGTCAGGTCAGGACGTTTCGGCGATAGTTGTCCGAAATCGCCACGACGCCCTCACGAACAATTTACGAAACCTATTTATTCTTTCCAATCAACCAGTTGCGCGAGATCACAGAGAACCATTCCGGCTGTTCGTGCAGGTGGACGAAGCCGATTTCGCTGCCGTCCTCGACCGCCAGCGCCACATAGGCGTCGCCGCTGCGCGGATCGATGCTGAAGCCGTTGACCGCACTGAAATGGTCGCGGTCCAGGCATACGCTGGCGTCGAAGCCAGCGCCGATCCGCGCCATCCGGCTGGCGCATTCGCCGGTCTGGAACAGGTAATGCACCGCCCCGCCAGGCCCCAGCGCCCAACTGCGGTAGCGCCACAGCGACGGCAGACTGTCGTCCACCGCACGCACGCTGGCCAGGTCCAGGCTGGCATCGGCGCGCCACAGGCCGCTGCGCGCGAGCCGGGTGAACAGGATCTCCCCAGTGGCGGGATCGGTGCGGACTTGGGACACATCCGGCAAGGTCGCCAAGGGCCGCCAGGGCACCGTGCGCCGGTCGTACAACTGCAGGTGGGTGCGGCCGTTCTCGCCCAGCACCACCAGCAATTGTCCGGGGTCAGCGGTGTACAACGCCTGCAGCGGCTCGCCGGCCGGCACCGGCAAGGCCGCCACGCTGCCGGACCGGGGGCGGACCTCGTAGATCGCCGAACGCCCCTGGCCATCGCGGCCGCTGACCAGAAGCGCCTGGCTGTCGGCCGACCACGACAGCGGCTGCCGGGTCTCCGGCCGCACGCCGTCGATCAGCCGCAACGAACTCGGCTGGGTCACGTCGCCCCACCACAGCGCATAGCTGCCGTCGCGATCGGAGGTGAAGGCGAGTTGGCGCCCGTCGGGCGCGATGCTCGGCTGCCCGTCGCGGCCGGTGGACGCGAACAGCCGCTGGCGCTCGCGTGGCGCGCCCGCCGAGCGCGCCGGGATGCGGTACACGGCGAACTGCGGGCGCCGGTGCACGAACGCCAGGCTGCCGCCGTCGCGGGACAGGCGCGGCGCCTGGGCATCGCTCAAGCCCAGATCGCGCAAGCGCCGGGTCTGGGTGTCGAGCCGGTACAGCCGGGTCTCGCCATCGACCCGGCGCCCGAACACGATGCCGCGCCCGTCGCGGGCCCAGTCCCAGCCGCGGATCTCGGCGAATTCATGGGTCAGCGGCTCGGCGGTACCGCCTGCGGCGGGCATCCGCCACAGCCCGCCCATCTGCGGATTGCGCACGAAGGCGATCCATTTGCCGTCCGGCGAGTAGCGCGGCGCGTAATCGAAATCGCCGGCGGCGACCGGATAGTCCAATGCCCTCCAGCGCCCGCTGCCCAGATCCAGCACGCGGATGCCGCGTGCCGGCTGGCGTCCGCTCATGCTGCCGAAGACCAGGCCATGGCCATCCGGCGTCCAGTCGAAGCTGAGCAATTCGCTGTCGTCGCAGCGCGCGACCTCGCGCGCGGGCGCGCGCCCGTCGGCCTGCACCAGCATGACCCGGCACTGCCGGTCCGCGCCGAGCCGGGCGAAGGCGATGTGCGTGCCGTCGGGCGACCAGGAAGGCAGGCGGTCGGACGCGCCGCGGGCCGGCACACCCAGCGAGCGCGGGGCGGTACTGCCGGCGGCGCCGTTGGTCGGCTGCACAAGCAACTGCGTGCCGTCGCTGCCGGTGGTCCGTGCGGCATAGGCCACCTGCGCGCCGTCCGGAGACAGCGCCGGCTCCAGCTTGAACCCGGACAGGGCGGTGATCAGCCGATAGGGGCGTTTCGGGCTGCCCAGCACGCGCTCCTGTTCGGCGCTGTCGGCGGGCGCCGCGGGATCGCGCGCGAACCACCACCAGAAGGCCAGCGCCAGGACCAGCATCGCGGCCGCACCGGCCGCGGCGGCCAGCCACGGCGGCGCACGCCGCCGCGCTGCGGGGGCCACGGCTGGAGCGACGCTGACGGCCGTCGCCGTTGCGGCATCGGCCTCCCCGAACGCGGCCGATGTCGCGCCCACCTCGGCCTCGACATCGGGCAGGGCCTGCACCGGCGCCACCAGGCGGTAGCCGGTCTTGGCCAGGGTCTCGATGTACACCGGCGCCTCGCCACGCGCGCCGGCCGCGAAGGCCTTGCGCAACTGGGTGATGGCCTGGGTCACCACGTCGTTGGTCGGCTGCGTGTCCGGCCACACCTGCGCCAACAGCACTTCGCGTTCCACCACCTGGCCCGGTTGCGCCAGCAACACCCGCAGCACGCCCATCGCCTTGGGCGTGAGCCGTTGCGGCCGACGCGCGCGCGGTGCGTGCACCTCGCGCAAGGACAGCAGCACCAGGCAATCGCCGACCTGCATCCGTTGTGGAGGCGTCGGTGTGGCGGACGATGGAAAAGACATGTTCGACAACGAAGAAAACGCCGTGACGGAAGTGCCGCAGATGCGGCGGCGACGCGGCCACGCGTGGCCCCGCAGCGGGAGCCAACGAGCAAACTCGGCAAAACGAGGCAGCGGATGTCGCCAAGCGCGACATGTCCCCGGATTCTACTCTAGTCGTCGCCGTCGCCAACCGCGACGACGCATTCAGGCCCTCTCTCCGCCGACGAAATTCACATAACCGTTCCATGACTGCGCGCCCCTGGGCGCGCTTTTTTTTACGCCACGTTCATACCTTCATGTGCCGTGTGACGCTGAGCCCGATCAGCCGCGACACCACCAGGGCGATGTACATCACCCCGGCGAACTGTTCGATCATCACCAGCGCGCGCGCGAACGGCAGCACGGGGACCACATCGCTCAGGCCAACGCCGGAGAGCACACTGAAGCTCAGGTAGAGCAATTCCATCCAGGTCCGCGGCGAGGCGGGATCCACGGCCGCGGTGAAACTGCCCGGCAGCCATTGCTGGCACACCGCGAAGACGAACGCGAAGGCCCACGCCAGCAGCGTGAAGGTGGCACCAGCGGCATAGAGTTCGTCGCGGGTGACCACGTGGTCCTGCAGCATGTAGGCGATCAGGCTGCCGGCGGTATAGAAGTACAACAGACTTTCCAGCAGTTGCGCCCAGGCGGTCATCGCCGGATTGCCGAGCAGCGCCGCGGCGATGGACAGCGCCACCGAGGGCAGCGCCAGGCAACAGGCGATCCAGAGCGCCGCCGGTCCCCGGTCGACCACCCACAGGGCCAGCGCCAGCACCACGATGCCGAACGCACCGAACAGCGCGCGGCCGGCCGCGGTGTCCTCCATCCATGGATACAGCAGCACGCCCAGCAACTGCACGCCGAGCAGCAGCGCGGACGGATGGCGACGCAGCGCGAGCGCATAGCGCAGCATGAGACATTCCCTGTGGCGACCAGCGCGCATCATAGACGCCCGTGCGGCCAGCCTCCGTCGTCGCGACTCGGACGCAGGCCGCACCTGTCGTGCGTTCGCCTGCCAGGCAGGCGCGGCCTGGCGCAGGCACGCGACCAGGTCCACGCGGGCAACGGCGGCGGCGCCCTGCGGCGCCGACCGCCGTGCGCTCACTCGGCGCGGTACACCTGCGCGCCGGACGCCAGGAACTGCGCCGATTTCTCCGCCATGCCGGCCTGCAGCGCCGCGTCCGCATCGACCCCGTGCGCGGCGGCGTAGTCGCGCACGTCCTGGGTGATCTTCATCGAACAGAAGTGCGGTCCGCACATCGAACAGAAATGCGCCAGCTTGTGCGCGTCCTTGGGCAGGGTCTCGTCGTGGAACTCGCGCGCCTTCTCCGGATCCAGGCCGAGATGGAACTGGTCGTCCCAGCGGAACTCGAAGCGCGCCTTGGACAAGGCGTTGTCGCGCACCTGCGCGCCGGGATGGCCCTTGGCCAGGTCCGCGGCGTGCGCGGCGATCTTGTAGGCCATGATGCCGTCGCGCACGTCGGCGCGGTTGGGCAGGCCCAGATGCTCCTTGGGCGTGACGTAGCACAGCATCGCGGTGCCGAACCAGCCGATCATCGCCGCGCCGATCGCCGAGGTGATGTGGTCGTAGCCGGGCGCGATGTCGGTGGTCAGCGGCCCCAGCGTGTAGAACGGCGCCTCGCCGCACTCGCGCAGTTGCTTGTCCATGTTCTCCTTGATCAATTGCATCGGCACATGGCCGGGGCCCTCGATCATGGTCTGCACGTCGTGCTTCCAGGCGAGCCTGGTCAATTCGCCCAGCGTTTCCAGTTCGCCGAACTGGGCGGCGTCGTTGGCGTCGGCGATGCAACCCGGGCGCAAGCCGTCGCCCAGCGAAAAGGCCACGTCGTAGGCCTTCATGATCTCGCAGATGTCCTCGAAGTGGGTGTAGAGGAAGTTCTCGCGATGATGCGCCAGGCACCACTTGGCCAGGATCGAGCCGCCGCGCGAGACGATGCCGGTGACGCGCTTGGCGGTCAGCGGCACGTAGCGCAGCAGCACGCCGGCATGGATGGTGAAGTAGTCCACGCCCTGTTCGGCCTGCTCGATCAGGGTGTCGCGGAAGATTTCCCAGGTCAGTTCCTCGGCGCGGCCATCCACCTTCTCCAGCGCCTGGTAGATCGGCACGGTGCCGATCGGCACCGGCGAGTTGCGCACGATCCATTCGCGGGTCTCGTGGATGTGCTTGCCGGTGGACAGATCCATCACCGTGTCCCCGCCCCAGCGGATCGCCCACACCAGTTTCTCCACTTCCTCGGCGATGCCGGAGCTGACCGCGCTGTTGCCGATGTTGGCGTTGATCTTGGTCAGGAAGTTGCGGCCGATGATCATCGGCTCGCTTTCCGGATGGTTGATGTTGCACGGCAGGATGGCGCGTCCGCGGGCGATCTCGTCGCGCACGAACTCGGGCGTGATCTGCCGCGGGATGGCGGCACCGAACGCTTCGCCGGGGTGCTGCGCGCGCAATTGCGCATCGCGCAGGTCCTGCAGGCGCTGGTTCTCCCGAATCGCCACGAACTCCATTTCCGGGGTGACGATGCCGCGCCGTGCGTAATGCATCTGGGTGACGTTGGCGCCGTCGCGGGCGCGTCGCGGCAGACGCCTCGCCGGGAAGCGCACCGCCTGCAGGCGCGCATCGTCCTCGCGCGCGCGCCCGAACTGCGAACTGAGCCCGGCCAGCGCCACGCTGTCGCCGCGCTCGGCGATCCAGGCGGCGCGCAGCGGCGCCAGGCCGGCGCCGAGATCGATCCGCGCCTGCGGGTCGGTGTACGGCCCGGACGTGTCGTAGACGGTGATCGGGGCATTTTCCTCGCCGCCGAACACGGTGGGCGTGCGGGTCAGCGCGATCTCGCGCATCGGCACCTGCAGATCGGCGCGCGAGCCCGGCACGAAGATCTTGCGCGAACCGGGGATCGGGCGGGTCACCGCCGCGGACAAGGTGTCGGTCTGCTGCTGCAGCGGATTGGGTACGGCGTTCATCGGCGTTCGTCCTGGTTCAAGTGACCCGCAGGGGAAGCGGGACGGGTGCGAGCGGACTCGCATCTCGGACGAAGCGGCGGCGCGGGCCCGCCCCGGACGCGCACGCGCCCGCAGCGGACTTGCGAAGCTTCCCTACGCCGGTATCAGCCGGATCAGGTTCGAAGGGACTGTCTCAACCGCGGCCTGCGCCGACGGTACCCCCGCTTCTGCGGCTATTAGACCCGTTTCCGCCGCTCGCCGCCAACCGATGCGGCTGAACGCCGGCACAGCCGCCGCGCGCATGTGTCAGCGCCGCCACACGCGACGGCGCCGGCGACAAACCGCGGCCACGTGGCCGGCCTAGCCTGCGCGCACAAGAATCAGAGCTCTCTCTCATCGCCGCCGGCACTGCCGGCGGCATTTTTTTGCCAACGCGCGCGCCGGCTCATTCCAGCATGTAGGCCACGCGCAAGCCGCCCCAGTGGCGCCCGCGGACATGCACCGGCACCGACAGGTCGAACAGGATCTGCCCGGTATCGCGCCGATACACCTGCAGCAGATAGGGCTCGGTGTGGCGGCCGACATTGCGGCCGACCCGGTCGGCGAAGATGCGCTTGCTGCGGTTGCCGATCAGGTCGCGCGCGCGGTCGCCACTGAGCGGCTGGCTGAAGCGCAGATTGTGGGTCGGCACGTAACCGTCGACGTTCGCGCAGATCGCGAACACGATCCACGGATGCGCGGCCAGCAGCGGCTCCTGCAGCGGCGGCAACAGCTCGTCGCACAACGCATCGAATGCGGTGCGGTACTTGGGCGGGTCGATGCCGGGGATCGGCACGTACTCGGTGGAGAACAGCGCCTCCTCGCCGATGCGCCCGCGCATCAGCGCTGCCTCGAAGGCCAGGCCGACGCTGACCGCGGCGGCCTGGGCCAGATCGCGCACGCGCGCATGCCGTGGCTGGCGCATCGGATCGGCGGGCAGCCGGAACAGATTCACGCAGTCGTGCAGGGTGTCGCTGCCCGCGGCCAGGTCGGCGCTGCGCTGCACCACCTGCGCGGCGTGCTGCAGATTGCTGCGGCTGAGCCCGACCACGTGCTCGATGGCACGGTCGATGCCGCCGATCTCTCCGCTCTGCGTGGCGATGCGGCCGGCCACCGCCTCCATCGCCGCACTGGCGCGACCGAGCAACGCGCCGATGCCGCCCAGCACCTGCTCGGTGCGCTGCGCCGAGGCCGCGCTGTCCTGCAGGGCGGCGCCGGTCTCGCCGATGATGCTGCGCACGTCGCGTGCCGCGGTGGCAGCGCGCTCGGCGAGTTGCCGGATCTCGGTGGCGACCACCGCGAAACCGCGCCCGGCCGGGCCGGCATGCACCGCTTCGATGCTGGCGTTGATCGAGAGGATATTGGTCTGGAATGCGACCGCATCGATCACCTCGATGACCTGGTTGGCGCGTGCCGAACGCCGCGCCAGCTCCTGCATCGCCTGGCCGAGGATGCGCGCCGCCTCCACACCCTGGTGGGCGCTGTCGTCGGCGCTGGCCGCCACCGCAATCACCGCGCGCAGGTCGCGATCCATCTCGTGCAGGCTCTGCAGCAATTGCCGGGTGGTGGCGAGCACCGTCTGCAGCGCATCCAGTTGGGTCTGCGATTGCCGCGCCAGTTCGTCGTTCTCGGCGACCACGTGCGGCACGTCGGCGGCGATCTGCAGCGACAGTGCCACCGCCTGGCGGATCGCCTCGGCCAGGTTGCCGAAACCGGCCGACAGGCGCCGCCCCGGCATCGCCTCGGCCTCCTGCGCCGACAGCGGCGTGTGCAGCCCCAGATCCAGATCGCAGCCGGTCAGCCGCTCGCCGACCCGATCGAGCAGCGCCTGCGCCGCCACGCCCTCCTGGATCCGCTGCGCCAGCGCCTGCAGCGCCGGGCTGATCGCACCCTGTGCCTGGCCGGCACCGAGCAGGGCGACGTCGCGCAACAGCGCCGCGGTTTCCGGATGCGGCAGCGACAGCAGCCAGCCTTGGCCGCCACGATCGCGGTCGCGCTGGTAGCGCACGCGGCGCGCGGGATCGCCCCCCGGCGCCTGCCAACTGCCTTCGCTGTCGACCAGGGCGGACAGCGGCAAGCCCCAGACCGCCTCGCTGGCAGCGCCGAGCAGCGTTTCGGCCGGGACGCCCAGCAGGTCCAGGGCGGCACGGTTGGCGGCACTCACGCGACCATCGGACTCCAGCCGCAACAAGGCGATCGGCGCATCCGGCAAACCGGCAACGGGCGCGGCGTCGGCATCGGGATTGCGTGAGAACAAGGCCATCGGCGTCTCCCTCGGTGCTGCGGCCATGGTATCGGCTCCCGCCGCGCCCTCGCAGCGACACACGCTCCAACCGGGATCACCATCATGCAAGGGATGCGGATCGGCAGACCTGCCGACGACACGACCATGACGTCGTCTTCGCGAACATGGGGCCATCGCAACGCCCGACCGCTCCTGGATTTGGCGCCAAACGTTCGATGTGGCGCGACCGTGCAGTGCACCGGCACTGCGATGCGGCAGGCCACACGTCATGGGCGCGACGCGACGCCGGTGCAGACCCGCTGCGTCGTCTCCCCGCCCGTTTGCCGTGGGTCGGTCTGACGGCCGTAGCGCCTCTCATCCGTTCCACGACTGGAGACACGCCCCCATGGTGTTCCGCATTTCCATCGCCTTGGTGGCGCTGCTGGTCCTGATCGCCGGCGTTGCCCCCGGCCCCTTCAATGACGTGGTGCAGACCGCGCTGACCGACGTGATCCGCAGTGCCGGCTGGCTGTACCTGCTGATCGTGTTCCTGACCCTGAGCTTCCTGCTGTACCTGGCGTTCGGTCGCTTCGGCAACCTGCGGATCGGCGGCGAAGACGCCGAGCCGGATTTCTCGCGCGGGAGCTGGCTGTCGATGTTGTTCGCCGCCGGCATGGGCATCGGCCTGGTGTTCTGGGGTGCGGCCGAGCCGATCTCGCATTTCCTCAAACCGCCGGAGGGGCTGGCGCCGGAGAGCATGCAGGCGGCACGCGCGTCGATGCGCTACGCCTTCTTCCACTGGGGCCTGCATCCCTGGGCGGTGTATGCGCTGATCGGCCTGGCGATGGCCTGGTTCCAGTACAACCGCAACGGCCGCGGGCTGATCAGCGACATCCTGCAGCCGGTCATCGGCCGCCATCACCGCGGCTGGATCGGGCAGTGCGTGAACATCGCCGCGGTGGTCGCCACCGCGGTCGGCGTGGCGACCACCCTGGGCTTCGGCACCATCCAGATCGCCGCCGGCGTGCAGCGCGTGTTCGGCGTGCACGCCGGAGTGCCGTTGCAGTTGACGGTGATCGGCGTGGCCTTCGTGCTGTACATGCTGTCCACCAGCACCGGTGTGGAACGCGGCATCAAGTGGCTGTCCAACATCAACCTGGCGCTGGCGGCACTGCTGCTGGCCGCGGTGCTGGTGCTCGGCCCCACCGGCTTCATCTTCGACACCTTCACCACCACGCTGGGCGCCTACCTCAATCAACTGGTGACGATGAGCCTGCGCATGTCGCCGTTCTCCGGCGACCGCTGGGTGGCCGACTGGACCATCTTCTACTGGGCCTGGTGGATCGCCTGGGCGCCGTTCGTCGGCGCGTTCATCGCCCGCGTCTCGCGCGGCCGCAGCGTGCGCGAATTCGTCGTCGGCGTGGTGCTGGCGCCGACCCTGCTCGGCTTCCTGTGGTTCTCGGTGTTCGGCGGCACCGCGCTGTGGTCGCAGCTGTTCGGCCACGTGGACATGCTGCAGGCGCTGCACAACGGCTACGAGACGGTGCTGTTCACCCTGTTCGACAGCCTGCCGGGGTCGCTGCTGCTGTCGAGCGTGGCGTTGTTGCTGCTGATGATCTTCTTCGTCAGTTCCGCCGATTCAGCGGTGCTGGTGCTGGCCAGCATGTCCACCGACGAGGCCGGCGACCCGCCGCTGGCGCGCAAGCTGGTGTGGGGCGTGGCGGTGGCACTGATCGCCGCGGTGCTGTTGCTGGCCGGCGGCCTGGATGCGCTGCAGGGCGTGATCACCATCGCGGCGCTGCCGTTCGCCTTGCTGATGGTGCTGGTGATCGTGTCGCTGTACCGCGTGCTCGATGCCGAGTCCAACCGCCAACGCCGCCAGGCGCAACGCGCCAGGCACATGATCGAGGCCTGGATCGCGCGCGAACAGGCGGCGCGGGACGACGCAGACGCGGCGGCGCCCCGCGCACAGGAATGAACGCCCCCGCGCGCGGCCGGCCTCAGTAGCCGGCGGCCTGCCCGTCCTTGCGGCTTTCCGAAGCGCCGTAGTACACGCCGCTGTCCGGGTCGCGCGCGATGGCCTGGTAACCGCCGTACGGCCCGTCGGCGAAGATCACCCGATGGCCCTTGCGCATCAGTTCGCGGATGGTGTCGTAGGCGAAGCCGGTTTCCAGGTTCAGCTCGCCGCCGTCGCGCATCGGCGTGGCCTGCCCGGTCGGCTCGGTGGAGCCGTCGTGCTGGATCCGCGGCGCGTCGCCGGCCTCCTGCAGGTTCATGTGGAAATCGATCAGGTTCATCAGGATCTGCACGTGGCCCTGCGGCTGCATCGCCCCGCCCATCACCCCGAAGCTCAGCCACGGCTTGCCGTCCTTGGTCACGAACGCGGGGATGATGGTCTGGAACGGACGCTTGCCCGGCGCGTAGCCGTTGGGATGGTCCTTCTGCAGCACGAACATCTCGCCGCGGTCCTGCAGGATGAAGCCCAGCCCCGGCGGCGCCATGCCGCTGCCCATGCCGCGGTAGTTGGACTGGATCAGCGACACCATCATGCCGTCGGCATCGGCGACGGTCAGGTAGATGGTGTCGCCCTCTTCCAACTGCTTCGGCGTGCCCGGCTGCACTTCCTTCAGCGCGCGGTCCATCGAGATCAGCGCGCGCCGCTGCGCGGCGTAGTCCTTGGAGATCAGCCGCGCCAGCGGCGCCGGCTGGAACGCCGGGTCGGCGTAGAAGCGCGCACGATCGGCGAAGGCCAGCTTCTTCGCTTCGGTGAACAGGTGCACGTGCTCGGCCGAGCCGAACGGGATCCTGGAGAAGTCGTAGCCTTCCAGGATGTTGAGCATCTGCAGCGCGGCGATGCCCTGGCTGTTGGGCGGCAGTTCCCACACGTCGTAGCCGCGGTAGTTGGTGGACACCGGCTCGACCCATTCGCCGTGGTGGCTGGCCAGATCCTCGTAACGCAGGAAGCCGCCGTTGGCCTTGAAGTAGGCATCGATGGTGCGCGCGATCGGGCCCTTGTAGAACGCGTCGCGGCCGCCGTCGGCGATCTGCTGCAGGGTGTTGGCCAGGTTCGGGTTCTTCCACAGCTCGCCCTTGCGCGGGGCGCGGCCGTCGATGGTGAACTGCTCCTTGAAGCCGGGGTACTGCGACAGCCGCGGCACCGAGCGATCCCAGTAGTAGGCGATGGTCTCGGCCACCGGATGGCCGTCGCGGGCGTAGCGGATCGCCGGCGCCAGGTTCTGCGCCATCGTCCTGCGCCCGAAACGTTCGTGCAGCGCGAACCAACCGTCGACCGCACCGGGCACCGAGACCGGCAGCGGACCGGTGGCCGGGATCTCCTTCAACCCGCGGCGCTGGAACTCGGCCAGGGTCAGCGCCTTCGGCGAACGGCCGGAGCCGTTGTAGCCGTACAGCTTCTGCGTCTTCGGATCCCAGACGATGGCGAACAGGTCGCCACCGACGCCGTTGCCGGTCGGCTCCATCAGCCCCAGCGCGGCGTTGGCGGCGATCGCCGCGTCCACCGCCGAGCCGCCCTCACGCATGGTCTCCAGTGCGATCTGCGTGGCCAGCGGCTGCGAGGTGGCGGCCATGGAGTGCGGGGCGATCACTTCCGAGCGCGTGGCGAACGGCTGGCCGGTGATGCGGTCGGCGGCCTGCGCCGGCACCGACGTCGCCAGTGCCAGCGCGAGCGCCAGGCGCGGCAGGGAAGGAAGCGAAACGGACATGCGCGGCTCTCCGGAGAACAGGGGACGCCCACCGTACCCGAGTGCGGCGGGTGCCGCCGCGCAGGCGCTCACATCGCGCCATCGCAAAGGCCGGATTTCCGCGCAATTGGCGCCATTCGTCGCCTGCGCCGCCTCCGTTTCATGCGTAACCATGCAGTGCTGGCGCGGCTTTCGGCACATTCGCCCGCGGAGGCCCGCAACACAGTTGACAGTCGCGCAAAGCCCATGGTTATCTCGCTGCATGTTGCAGCGCCACACCCGCCCGAAGTCGACCCGCCAGCCCGCCGCGTTGCGCGCGGACGCTGCTGCGTCGCTCCTCGTACTCGTGCTTATTACCTCGCCCACAAGTGCGGGACGAACCGGCGTGTAAGCGACAAGCAGCCAGGATTCGATCAGACCCCGCACCGGCAACGGCGCGGGGTTTTTCGTTTCAGTGACCACGAATGCAAGACCCCTCTCCACTCCAACACCGTTCAAGGACATCCGCACAATGACCAGTTCCGCCCAGCCCACCACCAAGATCGCCATCGTCGGTTACGGCAGCCAGGGCCGCGCGCACGCGCTGAACCTGCGCGAGTCCGGCTTCGACGTCACCATCGGCCTGCGCGCCGGCGGCCCGACCGAAGCCAAGGCGCAGGCCGACGGCTTCGTGGTGAAGAGCCCCGCCGAGGCGGTCAAGGACGCCGACCTGGTCGCGGTGCTGACCCCGGACATGGTGCAGAAGAAGCTGTACGAAGAAGTGCTGGCGCCGAACATGAAGCAGGGCGCCTGCCTGCTGTTCGCGCACGGCCTGAACGTGCACTTCGACATGATCAAGCCGCGCGCCGACCTGGACGTGGTGCTGGTCGCGCCGAAGGGCCCGGGCGCGCTGGTGCGGCGCGAGTACGAGATCGGCCGCGGCGTGCCGTGCATCTGGGCGGTGTACCAGGACAAGAGCGGCAAGGCCGAGCAGTTCGCGCTGGAGTACGCCGCCGGCCTGGGCGGCGCGCGCGCCAACCTGATCAAGACCACCTTCAAGGAAGAGACCGAGACCGATCTGTTCGGCGAGCAGGCGGTGCTGTGCGGCGGCGCCTCGTCGCTGGTGCAGGCCGGCTTCGAAGTGCTGGTGGAAGCCGGCTACCAGCCGGAAATCGCCTACTACGAAGTGCTGCACGAACTGAAGCTGATCGTCGACCTGTTCTACGAAGGCGGCATCACCCGCATGCTCGAGTTCGTCTCCGAGACCGCGCAGTACGGCGACTACGTCAGCGGCCCGCGGGTGATCGACGCGGCGACCAAGGAGCGCATGCGCGACGTGCTGACCGACATCCAGAACGGCACCTTCACCAAGAACTGGGTGGCCGAATACGACGCCGGCCTGCCGAACTACAAGAAGTTCAAGCAGGCCGATCTGGACCACCCCATCGAAACGGTCGGCAAGCAGCTGCGCGCCAAGATGGTGTGGCTCAACGGCGACGCCGCTGCCGCACCGGCCGCCGGCGGCACCAAGGCTGCGTAATCCGCGGCTCCCCCACCCGCTTCCACCGAAAGGTCGCCACCGTATGAACTCCTCCGCTCACGGCACGCCCCGCAACGGCGCGCGCTGGCTGACGCAGGCCCTGGAAGCCGAAGGCGTGGACACGCTGTTCGGCTATCCGGGCGGCACCATCATGCCGTTCTACGACGCGCTGGTAGACAGCCAGCTCAAGCACATCCTGGTGCGCCACGAACAGGGCGCGGCGCTGGCCGCCAACGGCTACGCCCGCGCCAGCGGACGGGTCGGCGTGTGCGTCGCCACGTCCGGCCCGGGCGCATCCAACCTGGTCACCGGCATCGCCGATGCGATGCTCGACTCGGTGCCGATGATCTGCCTGACCGGGCAGGTCGCCACGCCGCTGCTGGGTACCGACGCGTTCCAGGAACTGGACGTGTTCGGGTTGACCCTGCCGATCGTCAAGCACAGCTTCCTGGTGCGGCACGTGGACGACCTGCCGCAGGTGCTGCGCGACGCGTTCCGCATCGCCCGCGAAGGGCGGCCGGGGCCGGTGCTGATCGACCTGCCCAAGGACGTGCAGCTGGCCGATGCCTCGCATCTGCCGGCGCACGTGCCGGCGGCGGTGCCGACCCCGCCGGCGCCGCAGGACGCGGTGCTGGCCGAGGCGCTGGCAGCGATCGCCGGCGCCGAGAAGCCGGTGATCTACGGCGGCGGCGGCATCGCCCTGGGCGATGCGGTGGACGCGTTCCGCGCGTTCGTCGAGGCCACCCGCATCCCCACCGTGCTGACCCTGCGCGGCCTGGGCGCATTGCCGCACGCGCACCCGCATTACCTGGGCATGCTCGGCATGCACGGCACCCGCGCCGCCAACATGGCGGTGCAGGAGTCGGATCTGCTGATCGTGGTCGGCGCGCGCTTCGACGACCGTGCCACCGGCAAGCTGGCCGAGTTCGCGCCGTTCGCGCGGGTCATCCACCTGGACGCCGACGCCTGCGAGATCTCCAAGCTGCGCCAGGCCGACATCGCCGTGCCCGGCGACGTGGCGCAGGCGCTGCGTGCGCTGTCCGCGGCGACCAGCACCTGCGAGGCCTGGCACGCCCGCTGCGTCGGCCATCGCGAGAAGTTCGGCGCGCGCTACGACGCGCCCGGGCAGGACATCTATGCGCCCGGCCTGCTGAAGCGGCTGAGCGAACTGGCCCCGGCCGACACCGTGATCGCCTGCGACGTCGGCCAGCACCAGATGTGGGTCGCCCAGCACTGCCGCTTCAACCACCCGCGCAACCACCTGACCAGCGGCGCGCTGGGCACGATGGGCTTCGGCCTGCCGGCGGCGATGGGCGCGCAGTTCGCCTGCCCCGACCGCACCGTGGTGCTGGTCAGCGGCGACGGCAGCTTCATGATGAACGTGCAGGAGCTGGTCACCATCGCCCGCTGCAAGCTGCCGGTGAAGATCGTGCTGCTGGACAACAGCTCGCTGGGCATGGTGCGGCAATGGCAGGAGCTGTTCTTCGCCGAGCGCTACAGCGAGATCGACCTGTCCGACAACCCGGATTTCGCCGCGCTGGCGCAGGTCTTCGGCATCCCGGCCAAGCGCATCACCGCGCGCGGTCAGGTCGACGACGCGCTGGCCGAGCTGCTGGCGCAGCCGGGCCCGGCGCTGCTGCACGTGGCCATCGACGCCCGCGCCAACGTGTGGCCGCTGGTGCCGCCGAACACCGCCAACAGCACCATGCTGGAAAGCAATCCCGCTGCCCAGCGCCAGGAGACGACACATGCGTTACCAGCTTGACCTGGTGCTGAAACCGATCGACGGCGCCCTGCTGCGCGCGATCGGCATGGCCGAACGCCGCGGCTTCGCGCCGATCTCGATCAGCGGCGCACCGGTGGCCGAGGACGCCGGCCGCTGGCACCTGCAACTGGTGGTGGACGGCAACCGTCCCGGCGAGACCCTGCGCCTGCAGATGGAGAAGGTCTACGACTGCGAATCGGTGCGCGTGACCGCGCTGGATGGGGTGGTATGAAGAGGTCGGGACTCGGGACCCGGGACCCGGGACCCGTGGCGGTCGCCGCGGGTGTCAGGCGCAGCGCGAAACGCGCGAAAGCGAGGGTTGCGCGGAGGTGTCTTCTTCCATGGAGGTCGCTTCTCCGGGAACCCGCTTTTCCCGGGTCCCGGGTCCCGGGCCGCGGGTCCCGAGCGCATGTCTAACATCCCCGCCCCGCAGGAGCCGGACGTAGGCCACGTCGCCGTCAGCGTGGCCGACGTGCTGGCCGCGCAGGCGCGGCTGCGCCGCTATCTGCCGCCGACGCCGGTGCATTACGCCGAGCGCTTCGGCGTCTGGCTGAAACTGGAAAACCTGCAGCGCACCGGTTCCTACAAGGTCCGCGGCGCGCTCAATGCGTTGCTGGCCGGGCTGGAACGCGGCGACGAGCGCGCGGTGATCTGCGCCTCCGCCGGCAACCACGCGCAGGGCGTGGCCTGGGCCGCGCACCGCCTGGGCGTGCAGGCGATCACGGTGATGCCGCATGGCGCGCCGCAGACCAAGATCGCCGGCGTCGCGCACTGGGGCGCCACCGTGCGCCAGCACGGCAACAGCTACGACGAGGCCTTCGCCTTCGCCCGCGAGCTGGCCGAACAGAACGGCTACCGCTTCCTGTCCGCCTTCGACGACCCGGACGTGATCGCCGGCCAGGGCACGGTCGGCATCGAGCTGGCCGCGCACGCGCCGGACGTGGTGATCGTGCCGATCGGCGGCGGCGGCCTGGCCTCCGGCGTGGCGCTGGCGCTGCGCTCGCAGGGCGTGCGCGTGGTCGGCGCGCAGGTCGAGGGTGTGGACTCGATGGCGCGGGCGATCCGCGGCGACGTCCGCGCCGTGGATCCGGTGCCCACCCTGGCCGACGGCGTCAAGGTTAAAATCCCCGGGTTCATCACCCGCCGGCTGTGCGCCAGCCTGCTCGACGACGTGGTGATCGTGCGCGAGGCGGAACTGCGCGAAACGCTGGTCCGCCTGGCGCTGGAGGAGCACGTCATCGCCGAGGGCGCCGGCGCGCTGGCCCTGGCGGCCGGGCGCCGCGTCGCCGGCAAGCGCAAATGCGCGGTGGTGTCCGGCGGCAACATCGACGCCGGCGTGCTGGCGACGCTGCTGTCGGAGGTGCGCCCGCGCCCGCCGCGCAAGCCGCGCCGCCGCAGCGCCGAGCGACTTCGTAGCCAACGTCCCGCCCCGCCCGCTCCTGCCCGCATCGCCGCGTCCCCGCATCCCCATCCGCAAGCCACCGCCGCCGTAGAGGAACCCATCTGGTGAACACTTCCGTTTCTTCCCAGACCCCCCGCATCCGCATTTTCGACACCACCCTGCGCGACGGCGAGCAATCCCCCGGCTGCAGCATGACCCCGCCGCAGAAGCTGGTGATGGCGCGCGCCCTGGCCGAGCTGGGCGTGGACATCATCGAGACCGGCTTCCCGGCCAGCTCGCAGTCCGACCGCGAGGCGATGGCGCTGATCGGCCGCGAAGTGCGCGGCCCGACCCTGGCGGTGCTGTCGCGCTGCCTGGCCGCCGACATCGAGACCTCGGCGCGGGCGCTGGAAGCGGCGGCCAATCCGCGCCTGCACGTGTTCCTGTCGACCAGCCCGCTGCACCGCGAGCACAAGCTGCGCATGACCCGCGAGCAGGTGCTGGAGTCGGTGCGCAAGCACGTCGCGCTGGCGCGCCAGTACGTGGACGACGTGGAGTTCTCGGCCGAGGACGCCACCCGCACCGAGGAGGATTTCCTGGCCGAGGTCGCCAGCGTAGCGATCGCCGCCGGCGCCACCACCATCAACCTGCCCGACACGGTCGGCTTCACCACCCCGGAAGAGATCCGCGGCATGTTCGCGCGGATCATCGCCAGCGTCCCTGGCGCCGACCGGGTGGTATTCAGCGCGCACTGCCACAACGACCTGGGCCTGGCCGTGGCCAACTCGCTGGCCGCGGTGGAAGGCGGCGCGCGGCAGGTGGAATGCGCCATCAACGGCATCGGCGAGCGCGCCGGCAATTGCGCGCTGGAAGAAATCGCGATGGCGCTGAAGGTGCGCAACGCGTTCTACGAACTGGACACCGCGATCCACACCCCGCGCATCGTCGCCACCTCGCAGTTGCTGCAGCGCCTGGTCGGCATGCCGGTGCAGCGCAACAAGGCGATCGTCGGCGGCAACGCCTTCGCCCACGAGTCGGGCATCCACCAGCACGGCATGCTGCGCCACCGCGGCACCTACGAGATCATGCGCCCGGAAGACGTGGGCTGGGAGTCCTCGCAGATGGTGCTGGGCCGCCACAGCGGCCGCGCCGCGGTCGAGCAGCGCCTGCGTGCGCTCGGCTACGTGCTGGACGAGGCCGAACTGAACATCGCCTTCGACGCGTTCAAGGCGCTGTGCGAGCAGCAGCGCGTGGTCAACGACGCCGACCTGCAGGCGATGATGCAGGACGCGCCGGAGAGCCAAGGCTACCGCCTGTCGTCGATGACCGTCAGCGACCGCGGCCAGCGCGCCAGCGCGCAGGTCGAGCTGTCCGATCCGGACGGCCAGCGGGTCAGCGAGCGCGCCGAGGGCGACGGCCCGGTGGACGCCCTGTTCGCCGCACTGTCGGCCGCCACCGGCGTGCAACTGGTGCTGGACAGCTACCAGGTACACAGCGTCGGCATCGGCGCCGACGCGCGCGGCGAGGCCAATCTCAGCGTGCGCCACGGCGAGGTCGAGTACGACGGCACCGGCACCAGCCGCGACATCATCGAGGCCAGCGCGCTGGCGTGGCTGGACGTGGCCAACCGCGTGCTGCGCCAGCGCCAGGGCGCGCCGGCCGCGGCCGACGCGCTGGCCTGAGCGGCCACAGCGCGGTCATCGTCCTCGTGCACGCTCGCCTTCGCTCCCCTTCCCCGCCCAGCTTTCCTGCCAGGTAGTTCCGCAATGTCCGCCACTCCCCGCACCCTGTACGACAAGCTGTGGGACGCGCACGTCGTCGTCCCCGAAAGCGCCGCCGCCCCGGCGGTGCTGTACATCGACCTGCACCTGATCCACGAAGTGACCTCGCCGCAGGCGTTCACCGAACTCAAGACGCGCGGCCTGGCGCCGCGCCGGCCCGACCGCACCAAGGCGACGATGGACCATTCCACGCCGACCCTGCCGCGCGGCGCCGACGGCAAGCTGCCGTACTACACCCCGGCCTCCGAGGCGCAGGTGGACATGCTCGCGCGCAACTGCGCCGACTACGACATCGAACTGTTCGACATGGGCTCGGACAACCGCGGCATCGTCCACGTGATCGCGCCGGAGCAGGGCTTCACCCAGCCCGGCATGACCATCGTCTGCGGCGACAGCCACACCTCCACGCATGGCGCGTTCGGCGCGCTGGCGTTCGGCATCGGCACCAGCGAAGTCGGCCACGTGCTGGCCACCCAGTGCCTGTTGCAGCGCAAGGCCAGGACCATGGCGATCACCGTCGACGGGCCGCTGGCGCCGGGCGTGGGCGCCAAGGACGTGATCCTGCACATCATCGGCGTGATCGGGGTCAACGGCGGCACCGGCCACGTGCTGGAATACCGCGGCTCCGCCATCGAAGCGATGGACATGGAGCAGCGCATGACCCTGTGCAACATGTCGATCGAGGCCGGCGCGCGCGCCGGCATGATCGCGCCGGACCAGGTCACCTTCGACTGGGTCGCCAACACCCCGCGCGGCCCCAAGGGCGCCGACTTCGACGCCGCCGCGCAGCGCTGGTCGCAGCTGCGCAGCGATCCCGGCGCGCGCTTCGACGCCGAGGTGCGCATCGACGCGCGCGACATCCGCCCGACCCTGACCTGGGGCACCCACCCCGGCACCGCGATCGCGGTGGACGTGCCGATCCCGGCCGCGCAGGATCCGGCAGCGCAGAAAGGCCTGCACTACATGCACCTGGAAGCCGGGCACGCGCTGATCGGCACGCCGGTGGATGTGGTGTTCGTCGGCTCCTGCACCAACGGCCGGCTCAGCGACATGCGCGAAGTGGCGCAGGTGCTGCGCGGCCGCAAGGTGGCGCCGCACGTGCGCATGCTGGTGGTGCCGGGCTCGGAGATCGTCAAGCGCCAGGCCGAGGCCGAGGGCATCCACGAGGTGGTGCGCGCGGCCGGTGCGGAATGGCGCGAATCCGGTTGCTCGATGTGCATCGCCATGAACGGCGACCTGGTGGCGCCGGGGCAACTGGCGGTGAGCACCAGCAACCGCAATTTCGAGGGCCGCCAGGGCCCGGGGTCGCGCACCCTGCTGGCCTCGCCGCTGACCGCGGCCTGGGCCGCGGTGAACGGCCAGGTCAGCGATCCGCGCGCGCTGTTCGCGGAGGTCGCGTGATGGCGCCGCACATCGCCGCGTTCGCGGCCACGCTGACCTTCGTCGCCACCACCACCCGCGCCTTCGCGCACCGCCACCAGCCGCTGCTGCCGCCACACGTGCCGCCCGCGGCGCTGCCGCCGGTGGCCGACGCCGCGGCGCCCGCCCCCGACTCCGTCGCTTCCCAGGAGACCCCGTGATGGCCGGCTTCGCCACCCTCACCTCGCGCAGCGTGGTGCTGCGCCAGACCAACATCGACACCGACCAGATCATCCCGGCGCGGTTCCTGTCCACCACCGAACGCGCCGGCCTCGGCCGCCACGCCTTCAACGACTGGCGCTGGCAGGCCGACGGCACGCCGAACCCGGAGTTCGCCTTCAACCAGGCGCACAACGCCGGCCGCCAGATCCTGCTGGCCGGGCGCAACTTCGGCTGCGGCTCCTCGCGCGAGCATGCGCCGTGGGCGCTGACCGACCTGGGCCTGCGCGCCATCGTCAGCAGCGAGATCGCCGACATCTTCCGCAACAACAGCCTCAAGAACGGCCTGCTGCCGATCGTGCTGGCCGAGGACGACGTGCAGACGCTGATGCAGCGCCCGGACGACGAACTGACCGTGGACGTGGCCGCGCGCGAGCTGCGCACGCCCGACGGCCGCGTCTACAGCTTCCCGCTCGATGCGTTCTCGCAGACCTGCCTGCTCGAGGGCGTGGACGAGATGGGTTACCTGTTGCTGCGCCAACCCGACATCGAACGCTACGAGGCCACCCATGCACGCTGACATCGTCGTCCTGCCCGGCGACGGCATCGGTCCGGAAGTCGCCGCCGCCGCGGTCGCGGTGCTGCGCGCCGTCGCCGCGCGCCACGGCCACGACTTCCAGTTCCACGAACACGACATCGGCGGCATCGCCATCGACCGCCACGGCGAGCCGCTGCCGGCGGCGACGCTGACCGCCTGCCAGGGCGCCGACGCGGTGCTGCTGGGCGCGGTCGGCGGACCGAAGTGGTCCGACCCCAACGCCAAGGTGCGCCCCGAACAGGGCCTGCTGGCGATCCGCCGCGGCCTGGGCCTATTCGCCAACCTGCGCCCGGTCAAGCCGCACAAGGCGGCGCTGGACGCCTCGCCGATCAAGCCGCACCTGCTGCAGGGCGTGGACATCGTGGTGGTGCGCGAACTGACCGGCGGCATCTACTTCGGCGACAAGACCCGCAGCGCCAGCGACGCCAGCGACCTGTGCCGCTACACCGTCGCGGAAATCGAACGGGTGTTGCGCAGCGCGTTCCGCCTGGCCCGGCAGCGCCGCAACCACGTGGTCTCGGTGGACAAGGCCAACGTGCTGGAAACCTCGCGGCTGTGGCGCGACGTCGCCGCGCGGATCGGCCGCGAGGAATTCCCGGACGTGCGCCTGGAACACCAGTTGGTCGATTCGATGGCCATGCACCTGCTGGCCAAGCCGCGCGAGTACGACGTGATCGTCACCGAGAACATGTTCGGCGACATCCTCACCGACGAAGCCTCGATGCTGGCCGGCTCGCTGGGCCTGCTGCCGTCGGCCTCGCTGGGCGATGGCCGCATCGGCCTGTACGAGCCGATCCACGGGTCGGCGCCGGACATCGCCGGCAAGGGCATCGCCAACCCCTACGCGACCATCCTCAGCGCGGCGCTGCTGCTGCGCCACTCGCTGGGCCTGGAAGCCGAGGCGGCGGCGATCGAGCAGGCGGTGGATGCCGCGCTCGACGCGCAGGCGTTCACCGCCGATCTCGCCGCGCCCGGCCAGGGCATCTCAACCGAAGCCGCCGCGCAGGCGGTGCTGCAGCGCCTGCAGGCCTGACCCGCGCCGGCCGTCTCCCGCCCGCCGCGGCGATGCGGCGGTGCGCAACGCCCCACTGCAACGCCCCACGCGCTTCGCGGCGCCTGCCTGGCGCCTGCCTGGCGCCTGCCCGCGCTTCCCACGCAAGCTGCGTCGCCGCGCCACCGACGCGCTGCGTCCGGGTTGCGGCAGCGGCCTAGCCGACCACCCGATCGCGGCCTTCGCGCTTGGCCTGGTACAGGTGCTTGTCGGCCTTCACCAGCAGGTCGCGGCGGGTGCGCAGGGCCGGCGACAGGCAGGCGAAGCCGATGCTGGCGGTGAAGCGCACCGCGCGACCGTCGTCGGCGTACAGCACCAGGTCGGCCACGCGCAGGCGCAGCGCGTCCAGGCGCGCGCGCGCCGCCTCCTGGTCCAGGCCGGGCAGCACCAGCAGGAATTCCTCGCCGCCATGGCGCGCGGCGAACGCCTGCTCGCCGAGGCTGTCGCGCAGCGCCTCGCCGACCCGGCGCAGCACCTCGTCGCCGATCTCGTGGCCGTAGGCGTCGTTGATCTTCTTGAAGTGGTCGATGTCCAGCAGCGCCACGCACAACGGCGTGCGCGCGCTCAGCGCCCGCTCCAACGCCGCGTTGAGATAGGGATCGCCGGTGCGCCGGTTGGGCAGGCCGGTCAGCGCATCGTGCCCGGCCTGGTAGGCGAGCTTGCGCACCAGGTCCTCGCGTTCGAGATTGGCCAGCTTCAACGCCAGGTTCTTGGCCTTCAGCTCGTGGGTGCGCTCGGCGATGATGGTGTTGAGCCGGCGCTGGCGGCGCCGGTAGCGATAGCTGCGGCCGCGGTACCACCACAGGATCAGACCGGTCGCGCACAGCGCCGCCAGCACCACGAACGGCCAGCGTTCCCAGAACGGCGGCACCAGCTGCAGTTGCAGCGAGGCGCTGCCGATGCGTTCGCTGCGCGACCAGTCCAGCGGACTGGTCATCGCCTGCACGTCCAGGCGATAGCTGCCCGACGGCAGGTTGGTGTAGACGGCTTCCTCGTTGCTGCCGGCATCGACCCACTGCCGGTCGAATCCCTGCAGGCGGTAGCGGTAGCGCACCTTGTCCGGCGAGCGGAAGCTCAGCCCGGCATAGCCGACCGCGAGCCGGGCGACACCGCCGTGCAGGCGGTACTCGCCACGCAGCGGCTGCGCCACGCCATCCACCTGTACATGCGAGATCACCAGCGGCGGCGCACGCACGTTGCGCCGGCTCGGCAGGGCCGGATCGATCAGCGCCAGCCCGGCCGAGGTCGGGATCAGCAGCACACCGTCGCGGCTGCGCCAGCCGGCCGGTGCGCTGCTGCCGTTGCCCTGCCCGCCGGGCATGCCGTCGCTGCGGTCGACCACATCCACCGCAAGGGTGCTGCGCTGGCCCGCGTCGAGCTCCGCCAGCCGCGCACGCGCGATGCGCAGCACGCCGCGGTTGCTGTTCGCCCACAGGTTGCCGTTGCCGTCGTCGAGCAGCCGGAACAGCTTGTCGCGCGGCAGACCGACGCTATGGTCGTAGATGCGCCACTGCCCGCCGCGCAGCCGCAGCAGGCCACGGTCGCTGGCGACCCACAGGGTGCCGTCGGCATCTTCGAGGAAGTCGAAGGCGTTCTGCGCCGGGAAGCCCTGCCCGCTTGGCCGCGCCTGCAGCGTGCCGTTGCCCGCGAGCGTGGCGACGCCCTGATTGGTGCCGATCCACAGCACGCCGGCGTGGTCGCGGTACAGTGCCTGCACCTGTCGCCCGGGCAGGCCGTCGGCGCTGCCGTAGGCCCGCGTGCGATCGCCCTTGCGGTACAGCAGCCCCTCGTTGCCGCCGATCCACAGGCCGCCGTCGGCATCGGCCAGCAGCGCGCGCACCATGGAGCGCGGCACGCCCGCGGCCACGCCCAGGCGTTGCCGGATCGTGCCGTCGGCCGACAGCAGCAGCACGCCCTGGTCGTAAGTACCCACCCACATGCCGCCGTCGCGGGCAGCGGCCAGCGCCAGCACCGATGGATCGCGGCCCGGCCGCTCGCTCAGCCGTACCGCGCGGATGCGGCCGCCCTCCCAGCGGTCCACGCCGGCGGCGTGGCCGATCCAGATCGTGCCATCGGCGTTCTGCTCGACCACACGCACGTAGTCGCTGCCGAGCCCGTCCTGGCGGGTCAGGCCGCCGGCGTCGCCCTTGGCGACACGGAACAGCCCGTCGGTGCTGCCGGCCCACACCAGGCCCTCGTGGTCCTCGATCAGCGCGGGGCTGACCACGCCGGAGATCGACAGGACTTCGTCGCTGGCGCCGTTGGCGGTGCGCCGCAGCAGTTGCCCGCTGGACAGGCTCATCCACAGCTGGCCGTCCTGATCCTGCAGCGCGGCATCGACGCGCTGGCCGCGCCGCAGCCATTGCAGCTCGCCGTTGCGGCCGAGCCAGAACACGCCCTCGTCGCTGGCCACCAGCAGGCCGCCGTGACGGTCGGGGGTCAGCCGCCGGATCGAGGCGGTGCGCATCGCCGCCGTGCCCCAGCGTTGCGCCTGCGTGTCGTGCGCGGTCAGGCGGAACAGCCCCTGCGAGGTGCCCACCAGCACCGCATCGCGGTAGCGCAGCAGCGCGGCGATGCGGGTCCGGCGCAGCCCCGCGGCGGTGCCGACATCGACCAGGCGGCCGTCGGCCTCGATCCGGAACAGGCCGTCCTCGCTGCCCACCCACAGCGCGCCGTCGGCATCGCGCAGCATCGCGGTGACCCGCAGGCGCTGCGCGCGCGCATCGCCCAGATGCTCCCAGCGCCCGGCGGCGTAGCGGAACACGCCGTCGTAGGCGGTGCCGACCAGCATGCCGCCATCGGTTTCGGCGAGCAGTGCGAACACGCCCGACAACTCCATGCCCGGGGTGTTCTGGCGATCGAAGACGGTGAAGGCGCGGCCGTCGAAGCGGGCCACGCCTTCCCAGGTTCCCACCCAGATCATGCCGTCGCGGTCCTGGGCCAGCGCGTGCACCAGGTTGTGCGGCAGCCCCTCTTCCATGGTCCAGCGCGCGATCACCGGGCGGTCGAGCACCGCGCGCTCGGTCAGCGGCGCGGCCGGTTCGGCGCGCGCGGCGGCACTGGCGCAGCACAGCGCCAGCAGCAGGCATATCACCACGCCCAGGCGGCGACACAGCGCGTGCGCGCCGTCGCGACTATCGTGACGCCGATCCCCCTGTTCCATCCCTTTCCGAATCACACCTGCAACGGCGCGCGGGTACCCCCTGTGGGCAGATGGCTAATCTATCACCGCCTGTTCGGCGCCGATGTCAGGGTGTTCCTGACGCCCAGGCCTGGCTCGCGGGGGCAGCGGCAGGGTCACGCAGACGCGCAGGCCGCCCAGGGTCGGCGAGGCGTCCAGGGTCACCTCGCCGCCGTGCGCGGTCACCACCTCGCGCACGATCGCCAGGCCCAGGCCGCTGCCTTCCACGCCACTGCCCAGCTCGCGGTGGAAGCGCGCGAACACCCGCTCGCGCGCCTCGGCCGGGATGCCGGGGCCGGAATCCTCGACGCTGAAGCAGACGCCGTCACGGCCGGCGCACAGCGCCACCTCGACCTGGCCCTGCGGCGGCGCATAGCGCAGCGCGTTGTCGATCAGGTTGCGCACCAGCGCCGACAGCGCCGCCTCGTTGGCCGGCAGCCGTGCCGGGTCGTTGCGGCGCAGGTGCAGGTGCTGGCCGCGGCGCGCGGCCTGGTCGCGCGCCTCCTCCACCTGCAACGCCACCAGTGCGTCCAGCGCCAGCGGCGACAGCGCCGCGGCGGCAGCCCCCGGCTCGACCCGGCTCAGGGTCAGCAACTGTGCGACCAACCGCTCCACCCGGCGCACGCTGGCGTCCAGGTGCCGCTGCGATTCGCTGCGCTCGTCGGCGTCGCGGGCCTGGCGCAGGTTGTCGGCGTGCACCTTCAGCGCGGCGATGGGAGTGCGCAGTTCGTGCGCGGCATCGGCGATGAAGCGGCGTTCGCGCTCCAGCGCGGTCTGCAGGCGCCGCATCAGCCCGTTGACCGCGGCGACCAGGCCGAGGATCTCGCGCGGCACGCCCTGCAGCGGCAGCGGTTCCAGCCGCTGCGGGTCGCGCTCGCCGATCGCCTGCGAGACCCGGCTCAGGGCGCCGCTGGCCCAGCTCACCACCAGCCACACCAGCACCACCAGCACCGGCAGGGCCAGCAGCAACGGCAGGGCCGTGCCCAGCGCGATGTCCTCGGCCAGTTCCTCGCGGATATCGGCCTGTTCGCCGGTCTGGAACCAGCGCCCGCCCGGCGAGCGCAGGCTGAAGGTGCGCCAACGGTCGCCATCCAGGGTGACGTCGGCGAAGCCGGCGCGCAGCGGCGCCAGCTGCCGGGTCGGCCCGCTGTCCGAGCGCAGCAGCAGATGGCCATTGCGGTCGCGCACCTGGAACGCGAGTTTGCTTTCGTAGGCGTGCCCGGTGCGGAACGCCAGCGCCTCACCCACGCCCTGCGCCTGGCCATGCCAGCCGCGGATCACGATGGCGTCGCCGGCAGGGCCCAGCCGCGACAGATCGTCCAGCGGCTCGTCGACCAGGCTCAGCAATACGCGCGAGGACTGCACCAGCTTGGCATCGAACATCTCGCCGGCCTCCTGCAGCCCGGCGCGGTAGCTCAGCAGCGCGGTCAGCGCGAACACCGGCACCACCACGCCGAGCAGGCCGCCCAGCAAGCGTCGCCGCATCGAACTCATGGCGCCGCCGTCGCGGCCTGGGTGTCGAGCGCGTAGCCGACCCCGCGCACGGTGCGGATCAGCGCCGGATCGAGCTTGCGCCGCAACTGGTGCACGTGCACGTCCACCGCGTTGCTGGCCACATCCTCGTCCCAGCCGTACAGCCGCTGCTGGATCGAATCGCGGGCGATGGCGCGGCCGTGGCGCTCGGCCAGCAGCCACAGCAGGGCGAACTCGCGCCGGGTCAGGTCCAGGGCACGGCCGCGCCAGCGCACCGCCAGGCGCTCCGGGTCCAGGTGCAGCGCGCCGATCTCCAACTGCGGCGTGGCGCGGCCGGCGCTGCGCCGCAGCAGCGCACGCGTGCGCGCCAGCAGTTCGGTCGTATCGAAGGGCTTGCCCAGGTAATCGTCGGCGCCCACGTCCAGGCCCAGCGCACGGTCGGCCGGCCGCTCGCGCGCGCTGAGCACCAGGATCGGCACGTCGGCACCGAGCTGGCGGGTGCGCCGGATCACCTCCAGCCCGTCCATCCGCGGCAGCCCCAGGTCCAGCAGCACCAGGTCGATCTCGCCATCGCCGATCGCGGCCAGCGCGGCAGCACCGTCCTGCACCCAGTCCACCGAATAGGCGGCGCGGCGCAGGGCGGTGCGGATGCCCTCTCCCAGCGACAGATCGTCTTCCACCAGCAGGATGCGCATGACCGCAGTGTGGGCGGCCGCTCAGCGGCTGGCAAGATGCGTTTCGACCTCGTGCAGCGCCGCCTGGATCTGCTGGCGGCGGCCGTGGTCGGCCACCTCGCGGCCGGGCCGCGGCGGCGCCGCCAGGGCCTTGCGCAGCGCCGCCGCGGCGCCGCTCCAGTCCTTCTGCGCGCGCAGGAAATCGCCGTAGAAGTAATTGGCGTCGATGCCGTCCGGGTCGTACTGCAGGCCCTGCTGCAGCAGCGCGCGCGCCTTGGCGTCGTCGCCGAAGCCCACCGGCCAGCCCGGCACCTGGTAGTACAGCGCGCCCAGGCTGGTGCAGCCGGCGCCGTTCAGGGCGGCCGGGTCCAGCGCCAGCGCCTGCTCGAAATCGCTGCGGGCGCGCTTGACCAGGCCCAGCGCGCCGAGGCCGCCGCGCTCGCCGGCTTCGCTGGACAGCACGATGCCCTCCCAGATCAGCGCCGCCGGATCGCGCGGCGCCGCCTGGCGGGCGGCGGCCGCCTGCGCGGCCAGGCTGGCATATGCCTCCAGGCGCTGCGGCTTCGGCGTCTGGTAGGCGACCTGGGCCCACTGGTCGCGCACCGCGACCACTGCCGGCGTCAACGGCGCGGCGGCGACGGCCGCCCCCAGCGGCGACAGCGCAAGCAACAACGACAGCGCACGCAGACGGACGTTCATCGGGCATCTCCAAATCGGGAAGGAGCGCGCGCGGCATGCCGGCGCACCACGGGCAACTGCGCTTTCAAACTGCGGTCCACCAGCCCCGGCAAGGCGCCGTTGAGGCGGGCGAAGAGCTTTTCCGGCCAGCCGATCTGCAGGCGCCGATCGCCGCGTTCGATCGCCTGGCGCAGCGCGCGCGCCACCCGCTCGGGCGTATCCGCGCCGACCTTCAACTCCTGGTTCATCGCATCCACCTGCGCGGTGTTGAACGCGGTGCGGGTGGCGCGCGGCGCCAGATACTGGAAACGCACATGGCTGTCGGCGTACTCGCGCGCCAGCGCCTCGAACAGGCCGCGCAGGCCGAACTTGCTGGCGCTGTAGCCGGCGAAACCGGGGAATCCCAGGCTGCCGAAGGTCGAGCCGACCGCCACCACCGTGGCCTGCGGCTGCGCCTGCAGCAACGGCAGCAGCGCGCGCACCAGCAACATCGGCGCCATCAGGTTGGTGTCCAGCAGTTGCCGCAGATCCTGCTCGGACTGCTCCGCGAACAGGCCGAAACCGCTCTGCGCATGCGCGATCAGCAGCAGCGACGGACGGATCGGCAAGGCCCCGGCGGCGCCGAGCAACTGCGCGCGTCCGGCCGGCGTGGACAGGTCCAGCGGCAGCGGCAGCACCCGCCCCTGCGGATGCCGACCGGCGACCTGCGCCAGCCGCACCGGGTCGCGGCCGACCGCCAGCACGCAGGCCCCGGCGGCCACCAGTTCGTCGCACAGGGCGGCGCCGATGCCGCCGCTGGCGCCGGTGAGAATCACGCTGCGTCCGTTGAGATCCATCATGCGGCCTCCGCCATGGGCAGCGCCGGCTGTACGCGCAGGCTGCGGAAGATGTCGCCGTACAGGCCGTAGAAGCGCTTGGCCGCGTGCACCACGGCGCGCTGGTCGTCGGCGTCGTCGAGGCGGTCCATCAGGCCTTCGAAGAAGCCGGCATGTTCGATATCCAGGTCGCCGTGCGAGCGCAGGTAGCTGAAGGCGTTGCGCGGCAGGCCCAGCGAGGTTTCGATGCTCTCGGCCGCACGCGTGGCCAGCGCCACGCTGGTGCCTTCCAGCACCAGCACCATGCCGAAGAAGCCCACCGGATTGCCGCGGGCGATGGTGTCGTAGGCGTAGGCCACCATCAGCTCGGTCGCCGCCGAGGGCATCGACGCCGCGGCCGCGGCGCGGTCGGCGCCGCAGGCGGCCAGGTCGTCGAGGATCCACTCCTGGTGGCCCAGCTCTTCCTCGATGTACTCGGCCACCGCGCTGCGCAGCCACTCCAGCCGCGCCGGCAGGCGCGCGCCGCAGGCCATCAGCAAGGGCACGGTGTGGCGGACGTGGTGATAGGCCTGACCCAGGAAGGCGACGTAATCGGCGCGGGCGATCTGCCCGGCTAACGCAGTCTGGATGATCGGGATGGCGATCAGGTCGGCGCGTTCGGCCTGGGTCTCGGCGAGCAGCCGGGCATGGAAACTCATTGGAAGGCTCCTGGGGCGGGATCGGGTTCGAGTTCGGCATAGCGCTGCGCCACGGCGTCGGCGTAGCGCTGCAGGATGGCGTCGCGGCGCGGGCGGCCGTTGCCGGTGAGCAGACCGTCGGCGGCGCTGAACGGCGCGGCGGCGCGCACGAAGCCGGCGACGCGGGCGTAATCGGGCAGGCCGGCATTGACCTCGGCCAGCGCTCCGTGCAGCGCGGCGTCGTCTTCGCCGGCGCGGCGCGGCCACAGCACCGCCAGGTTGTGCGCACGCGCCTCGCCGCACACCACCGCCTGGGCGATCAGCGGATGCTGCAGCAGTTCGCTTTCCACCCACTCCGGCGAGACATTGCGGCCGAACGCGGTGATGAACACATGCTTGCGGCGGCCGGTGATGTGCACGAAGCCGTCGGCATCGACATGGCCCAGGTCGCCGGTGGCGATCGGCCCCGGTGCCGGGCCGGGCGCGCCCAGGTAGCCCAGGCAGCGCACGCCCTCGACCTGCAGTTCGCCATCGACCACCTGCACCCGCGCATGCGGCAGCGGCCGTCCGACGCTGCCCAGGCGCTGCGCCTCGGGCCGGTTCAAGGCCACCACCGAGGCGCATTCGGTCAGGCCGTAGCCTTCGAACACCGGCAACTGCAGCGCCGCCGCGCGGCGCAGCAGCCCCGGGCCGACGCGGCCACCGCCGACCGCCAGGTAGCGCAACGAGGCGGGCAGCGGCACGCCGCGCTCGGCGGCCATGACCAGCCCCAGCAGCAACTGCGGCACCAGGATCACGCTATGCGGCTGGTAGCGGTGCAGGCAGGCGATCAGGGTCGGGATGTCCAGGCCGGCAGCGCCGCTGTAGCCGATCTCGGCCAGCGACGGCAGCGCGATCTGCGCGCCGGACAGCAGCGGCGCGTACAGGCCGCCGACGTTCTCCAGCAGCGTCGACAGCGGCATCAGGCACAGGTGCCGGCGCGGCGCCAGCGCCGAGGCGGCGTCGGCCAGCGAGCCGGCGACCTGCAGCAACGCGTCGGCGCTCAGGCACACGCCCTTCGGCTGGCCGGTGGTGCCGGAGGTGTAGGTGATGCAGCCGGTGCCCGCGGGCAGGGCCACCGGCGCCTGCGTCAGGCGCCGGCCGGCCAGTCCCGGTTCCGGCAGGCGCAACGCCTCGCCATCGAGGTCGGCCAGCGCCGGACCCGGCGCCGCGATCAGCCCCTGCGCGCCGCTGCTGGCCAGGGCGTACTGCACCTGCGCCGGGCTGAAGAAGGTCGGCAGCGGCACGTGCACGCCGCCGTTCAGGCGGATCGCCAGATCCAGCAGCAGCCACTCGGGGCCGTTGTCCAGGCGGCTGGCGACGCAATACACCCCATGCCCCTGCAGCGCATCGGCCAGGCGCTGTGCGCGCTCGAGCAGATCGCGCTCGCGCAGCGCCCCATCGGCGTAAAGCACGCGCGCGTCGTCGCCGCGCAAACCGGCCAGCAGGTCGGCGACGCCGGGCGTGCTCACGGCGCCCCCGCCAGGCAGGCGCGGAACGTGGGCAGCACGCCGTGGCGGGGTTCCGCCTCGCGCTGCAGGAAGGCGTGCCCGGCGGCGATGTCGCCGAACATCAGCCGCGGCTGCGCCGCGTAGTAGTCGCCCCAGTCGCTGGGATCGTCGCGCAGGTCCTGGCCGCGCGCCTCGCCCAGCTCCACTGTCGCCAAATGCAGGCGGTCGAAGGCGTTGCGTAGCTGCCGGGTCGCCACGAACAGCACCCAGCGCAGGCCTGCGCCATGCAGGGTGCAGGTCAGTGCGCGGATCATCGCCCGCGCGTCGCCGGCGTGCTCGGCGGCGAAATTGCCCACCTCCACCAACTCCGTGCGCACCACCCGCCGCGGCATCCGCTCGGCGATCGCCAGCTCGGCCGGCTGCGCCAGGTACTGCTCGACGAACAGCGGACCCTCGCTGGCGCAGCGCAGTCCCAGTGCGGCCTGCAGGCGACCGTCGGCGCCGTGGTAGGCGAGCAGGTGCGGAAGAAAGCCGCGCAGGACCGCGCCGTAGCGCTCGCGGTAGACCCGGGCGATGAAGGCTTCCACCTGCGCGCGATCGGGATGCAGGGCATCGACCAGCACAGGATCGGCGAAGCGGAAACCGGAAGCAGCGGAGAGGGGGACGATGGCCATGGCGACATCGTCGGGGCAGTCGATTAGGCGACCATGAGCCCGATGTTAGGCAAATGTAAGCCGCGCATAAGCAAAGCATTGGATGCCGTGGCCCTGCGGCCCGTGCCCGCCGGCGCACTGCGCATCCCGGCCCCCACGCCCGCCGAACGCAGCGTCACAATAATGAACCAGCGGGTCTAGTATAAATATCGAACCGACTGGTCTAGTATTGCCACCCATGGTCAGCAAATCGTCCGCCGCCTCCGCCAAATCCTCCTCGCGTCCCGCCGGGCCCGGTCGCCCCAAGGACATGGGCAAACGCGCCGCGATCCTGGAAGCGGCACGGGAAATGTTCACCGAACTGGGCTTCGGCGGGGTCAGCATGGACGGCATCGCCGCCCGCGCCGGCGTCTCCAAGCTCACCGTCTACAGCCACTACGGCGACAAGGAAACCCTGTTCGCCGAGGCGGTGCGCGCGCAATGCCAGGCGCTGCTGCCCGACGACCTGTTCGGGCACGCCCTGAAAGGACCGCTGCGCACCCAGTTGCTGGACATCGGCCAGGCCTTCTTCGCCATGATCAGCAGCGACGCGGCGATGGCCACCCACCGCATGATGCTGACCCCGGGCACAGGCGACGACCACGTCCGCGAGATGTTCTGGAATGCCGGTCCCAAGCGCACCCAGCAGCACCTGGCGCAACTGCTGCAGGCCCACGTCGCCGCCGGCGCGCTGGACATCGCCGACCTCGACCTGGCCGCCTCGCAGTTCTTCTGCCTGGTCAAGGGCGAGCTGTACTCGCTGATGATGTGCGGGCTGTGCCGCGACGCCAGCCAGGAGCGGATCCGCGCCCATGTCGAGGCCAGCATCGACTTCTTCCTGCGTGCCTATGCGGCGCGCTAGCCCGGCCGTGGGGCTGTCCGCGACGGCCGATGACTTCCGGCACTGCGCGCCGGACCGTCCGGCGGCGATGCTGCGGCATACGCCCGGCCTCCGTGCCGGCTAAAATGCCCGGCCCTCCGCGTTGGATGCCCGAAATGACGATCGACTACTCCCAAGCCCGCGAAAAGATGGTGGAACAGCAGGTCCGTCCCTGGGACGTGCTGGACCTGCGCGTGCTCGACGTGCTGTCGCGGCTGCCGCGCGAGACCTTCGTGCCGCCGGCCCACCGCGCCGTGGCCTACGCCGACCTGGAGATTCCGCTGGGCCACGGCCAGTTCATGATGAAGCCGGTCATCGAAGGCCGCATGCTGCAGGCCCTGGACCTGCAGCCGGGCGAGGACGTGCTGGAGATCGGCACCGGCAGCGGCTTCGTCAGCGCCTGCCTGGGCGAGCTCGGCCGCGAAGTGGTCAGCCTGGAGATCGAGCCGGCCCTGGCCGCCGCTGCGCGCGCCAACCTGGACGCCGCCGGCCTGGGCAGCAACGTCCGCATCGAGACCGCCGACGCCTTCGCCTGGAACAGCGAGCGCCGCTTCGACGTGGTCTGCGTCACCGCCGCGGTCACCGAGATCCCGGCCCAGTTCCTGGCCTGGCTGCGCCCCGGCGGCCGCCTGTTCGCGATCCGCGGCCGCGCGCCGGTCATGGAAGCGGTGCTGGTGCATGCCGAAGCGGGCGCGCCGCGCACGGAATCGCTGTTCGAAACCGACCTGGCGTACTACCTGCGAGGCGCAGCGCCAGTCCCCCAGTTCACATTCTGATCCATCAAGGAAGCCGCAATGATCCGCCGATCCCTCGTCCTGGCGCTGGCCGCCGCGCTGTTTCCGCTGGCCGCCAACGCCACGGACCTGCTGCAAGTCTACGAAATGGCCCGCAACAGCGACCCGCAGTTGGCCTCCGCGGAATCGACCCGGCTGTACGACAAGGAAGGCGAAGTGCAGGCGCGCGCCGCCCTGCTGCCGCAGATCAACGGCAGCGCGTCGCTGCAGCGCAACCATAGCGAAGTCGAGCGCGGCGGCGGCGAACTGGCCGGCACCGGCAAGAGCCGCAGCTACGCCGTGCAGGGCCAGCAGACCCTGGTCAACTTCGCCCAGTTCTCCAACCTGCGCGCGCAGAAGGCGCGCAGCCTGGCCGCCGACTACACCCTGGATTCGGCCAACGACGACCTGATCGTGCGCACCTCGGCGGCCTACTTCAACGTGCTGGTGGCGATCGAATCGCTGGTCGCCGCCGAGACCAACGAAGCCGCCGCCAAGAAGCAGTTCGACTACGCCGACAAGCGCCTGGAAGTGGGCCTGGCGCCGATCACCGACGTGCACGAAGCCCGCGCCGAGTACGACCAGGCCCGCGCCGACACGATCAATGCGCGCAACTCGCTGCAGGACCTGTACCAGGCGCTGACCCAGATCACCGGCCAGCCGGTGCGCGACCTGCGCGGCCTGCCGGAGGATTTCCGTCCGCAGCTGCCGGCCACCGGCGGCGACATCGACAGCCTGATCGCCTCGGCGCTGGACAAGAACCCGTCGCTGCGGTCCTACCAGTACCAGGTGCAGGCGGCCGAGGCCAGCGTCTCGGCGGCACGCGCCGGGCACCTGCCGACGCTGAGCCTGTCGGCCAGCGCCGGCCGCGATGCGAACTGGGGCAACAGCGTCTCCGGCAGCGGCAGCACCCCGCGCGCCGACAGCAACACCATCGGCCTGACCTTGAACATCCCGATCTTCGCCGGCGGCGCCACCCAGTCCGGCGTGCGCCAGGCGCTGGCGCAGCGCGACATCGCTCAGGACACCTACGAACTGCAGAAGCGCGCGCTCGACCGCAACACCCGCAACGCCTACCAGACGGTGGTGGCCGGGATCAGCGAGATCGAGGCGCGGCGCCTGGCGGTGGTCTCGGCGCAGGCCGCGTTCGATGCCTCGCAGGTCGGCCTGGAGGTGGGCACCCGCACCGTGCTGGACGTGGTGCAGAACCAGCGCACCCTGTACCAGGCGCAGCTGGCCTACGCCCAGGCCCGCTACAACTTCCTGCAGAACCGTCTGCTGCTGAGCCAGGCGCTCGGCTCGCTGGACGTGGCCGAGGTGCAGTCGATCAACGCGCTGCTGACCCAGAGCGCCGAATCCAAGCTCAACTCCGCCAACAGCACGCAGTAAGCGCACGCACACGCGCTTGCCGCCGAAACGGCGGGCCTTCGGGTCCGCCGTTTTTGTTTATGGAGGCGTGGGGCGAATGGCGGCAGCCTCCTGTGGGAGGAACTTCAGTCCCGACGCGCTGCGCGATGGGAGGAGAGGGATGGCGAGAGCCATGCGTCGCGACTTGCAGGGCACCTCGAGTCACGACGCAGTCATGCGCAGGAGCCGCAGGAGTCAACTGTCATGCACCTGCGATGACAGGAGGAGCGTACGGGGCCTGATCGCGCGCGATGGCATTGAGCCAGCGCAGGAACTTGTGCATGCAGGCGACGATGGCGACCTTGGCCGGCTTGCCCGCTGCGCGCAGGCGCGCGTAGGTGTTGGCCAAGGGGGATTTGGCGCGGATGCTGGCCCAGGTGGCCATGTACAGCACGCGCCGCACGTCGGCGCGGCCGCCTTTGATGCGGCGTTGGCCTTTCCAGCAGCCGCTGTCGTGATTGAACGGGGCCAGCCCGACCAGGGCAGCGAGCTTGCGTGGCGGCAGCGTGCCCAGCTCTGGCAGCCGCGCGGCCAGGACCGCGCGCAGGATCGTGCCGAGCCCAGGCACCTTTGGCAGGGTCGAGCAGGTCCTGCCCTGCTGCTCGATCTCCTGCGTCAACGTCTGGATCTGCTGGTTCAGCAGGGCGATCACCTCTCGGCAGTGGCGTTGCACCTCAGGACGGGTGATGTGCTCCAGGCGCCGCCGATGGGCATCGCGCTGACCGACCACGGTGGCGCGCAGGTCCAGCAGTTCGCGAAGAGACTGCTGGTGCTCGGGCACCACGGGCGTGGGCGTGGTCGGGATGCGCTGGGCAGCCATGGCCAGCAGGCGCGCGTCCAGGGCGTCGGTCTTGGCATGCAGGCCCAAGGCCTGAGCGAGCTTGCGCGGACGATCGGCGGCCATCCGCACCGCCGGCAGGCCTGCCTTTCGGAGCACCTGCAGCACGGCACGTTCGTAGCCACCGCTGGCTTCCAGCACGATCCGCTCGCAGCCCAGCCCAGCCAGACGTTGGGCCAGCGCACACTGCCCCTGTGGCGTATTGGGCTGGGTCCAGGCCTGCTCGTCCGGCAGGACATGAATGACCAGTTCGGCCTTGGATACATCGATCCCGACATAGCGCCGCATAGACGTTCTCCGCAGTAGACTCATGGACGAGAGCGCTCCTGCCGATGCCCATGCTTGTGGAGTTCGAGCTCGTCACTCGGGCAACTGTTCGGGCTTGTCAGGCAGGAGAACCGGAGTGCGGCGGCGCTGACTCCTACTCGTGCTTGCTTGGCACTGCGGCTAAACGGCCTGCCGCACTCCGCTCTCACCTACAACGATAGACCCTTATTTGACACAAGCGGCTTCAGCCGCGACGGGACTTCCCATGAACAGCCCGTCATGGCGATACCCGCTGCGACGGCTATGCCCGCGCACCTCTACGACGCGTCAGTCCTCCACGCCCGCATCGCCCGCCAACGGCGGCAGGTGCGGCGCGATCAACTGCAGGGTCCGCTGCAGCGCGCCGCGGCCGTTGGCGACCAGCGCGCAGCCGGCCTCGGCCATGCGCGTGCGCGCCTCGGCATCGCCCAGCAGGGACTGCAGCGCCGCGCACACGGCGCCGGCGTCCTCGCAGATGGCCACCGCCCCGGCTTCGCGCATGCGCCGCGAAATCTCGGAAAAATTATGCAGGTGCGGGCCGGTCACCGACGGCGTGCCGACCGCCGCCGGCTCCAGCAGATTGTGGCCGCCGATCGGCTGCAGGCTGCCGCCGACGAAAGCCACCTGGGCACACGCATAGAACCCCATCAGCTCGCCCAACGTATCGATCACGAACACCGCATCCTCGGTGCCCGGCCACTGCTGCTGGCGGCGCGTGGCCACGCGCCAGCCCTGGTCGCGCGCCAGCGCCTCGACCTTGGCGAAGCGCTCCGGATGCCGCGGCGCCCACAGCAGCAGCAGGTCCGGCCACTGCCGGCGCAACTGCCGGTGCATCTCGATCACCGCCGCTTCCTCGCCGTCGTGGGTGCTGGCGGCGATCCACACGGGACGCGTCGCCGGCACGCGCTCGCGGAACGCGGCGACGACCTCCGGCAAGTGCGCAGGCGCGGCGATGTCGAACTTCAGGTTGCCCAACGCGCGCACCTGCTCGGCACGCGCGCCGAGCGCGACGAAGCGCTCGGCATCCTCCTGCGACTGCGCCGCCACGCAGGTGACGGTGCGCAGCGCACGCCCGATCAACGGCCGCAGCAGCCGATAGCCGCGCAACGAACGCGCCGACAGCCGCGCATTGAGCACGTACACGGGAATGCCGCGGTCGCGGCAGCCGAACAGCATGTTCGGCCACAGCTCGGTTTCCAGGATCAGCGCCAGGCTGGGGCGGAAGTGCTGCAGGAAACGGCCGACGCTGCCGGGCACGTCGTAGGGCAGATACACATGATCGAGCGCGTCGCCCCACAGCGCGCGCACCCGCTCCGAACCGGTCGGGGTGATGGTGGTGATCACCCAGCGGATGTCCGGGCGCTGCGCGCGCAGCGCATTGACCACCGGCGCGGCGACGTTGACCTCGCCCACCGAGACCGCATGCAGCCACACCCGCGGCCGCCCGCGCGCCTGCGAATACGAGGCGTAGCGCTCGTCCCAGCGCTGGAAGTACTGGCGCACGCGGAAACCGCGCCAGACCAGGTGATAGACGGTGACCGGCAGCAGCAGATAGAGCACGGCCGAGTACAGGCCGCGCAGCAGCCGCTCGATGAAATCGTTGCGCATCCGGACAGCATAGCCGGTTGCAAGCAGGCGGCGGCAGACGATCGCCACGCGCGCCGCAGCGCACGCCGACGCGGTCGTGCGCGCGCCCGGCTAAACTTGGCGCATGTCTGCCGCCCCCACTCCGCCCGCGTCCGCCACCCAGGCCGCACCGCCGCCACGCTCGCCCCGCCACTGGCCCACCTGGCTGCTGCTCGGCCTGGCGGTGATCGCCGCGCGCCTGCCCTGGCTGTTGCAGCGCGCCCTGGGTCGCGGCATCGGCTGGCTGGCGCTGCGCCTGGCCGGCACCCGCCGCCACGCCGCCGAGGTGAACCTGACACTGTGCTTCCCGGAGCAGAGCGATGCCTGGCGCGAACGCCTGCTGCGCGACAGCTTCGATGCGCTGGGCGTGGGCGTGTTCGAATTCGCCCGCGCCTGGTGGGGCGGCATCGGCGCGATCCGCCGGCGCACCCGCATCGAGGGCCTTGAACACCTGCAGGCCTTGCAGGCGCAGGGCCGCGGCGTGCTGCTGGTGTCGGGCCACTTCATGACCCTGGAGATCTGCGGCCGGCTGCTGTGTCAGTACGTGCCGCTGGCCGGCATGTACCGGCGCCACCGCAACCCGGTGTTCGAATGGGCGGTCAAGCGCGGCCGTCTGCGCTACGCCACCGCCATGTTCGCCAACGAGGACCTGCGCGGCAGCGTGCGCCATCTCAAGCGCGGCGGTTTCCTGTGGTACGCGCCGGACCAGGACATGCGCGGCAAGGACACGGTGTTCGTGCCGTTCTTCGGCATGCCCGCGGCCACCATCACCGCCACCCACCAGCTGGCGCGGCTGACCGGCTGCGCGGTGGTGCCGTACTTCCACCGCCGCGAAGGCGCCGACTACGTGCTGCGCATCGCGCCGCCGCTGCAGGACTTCCCGTCGGAGGACATGGTCGCCGACACCGCGCGGGTCAACGCCGCCATCGAGGCGATGGTGCGCGAAGCGCCGGCGCAGTATCTGTGGATCCACCGCCGCTTCAAGCGCCAGCCCGGCGGCCGCAGCGACTTCTACGAGCGCGGCTGAGCGCTCACCCCGGCGTCGCGGCGTCGGCGCGCTCGCCCGGTTCGGGGTCGTTCGCCAGCAGGGCGCCGGCGTACAGGCCGATCAGCAGCATGGTCAGCCCGCCCCAGAACGACGAATAGAACGCCAGGTGGGTGTTGAACGGGAACACCGTGATCAGCAGCGCCTGCATCGCCGGACGCGCCCGCTCGCGCGCCTGCGCCGAGGCGTAGCGCCAGGCGCGCCACGCCTGCGCGGCACCGGCCAGCCACAGCAGCAGGCCGATCACGCCGGTCTCGGCGAGCACCTCGAGCACGATCTGGTGGGCATGGAAGGCCGGCTCGCGCCCCCATTCCCCGGCATGGGTCGGATCCGGGTCGCACCCGACGTAGGCCTCGCGGAAGCCGCGCACGCCGACGCCGTTGATCGGGTGCTGGCGGATCATGCACCAGGCCGCGCTCCAGATCTGCGCACGCCCGGTCAGCGCCGCATTGAGGTCGGCCGGATGCCCGCTGAGCGCGCGCGCGGTGCGCTCGAAGCGGTCGTGCACCTGCGGCGACACCACGCCCAGCACCCCCGCCACCAGCAGCGCGGCCACGCCCAGTGCCAGCAGCTTGCGCGCGCCGAGCAGGCGCCAGCCCGACAGCACCAGCAGCACCGCGAAGGTGATCCACGACGCGCGCGATCCCGCCAGCACCAGCACCACGCCGACCGCCCCTGCCGCGATCAGCCAGCCCCAGGCACCGCCGCGGCGCGCGGCCAGCCACAGCAGGAACGGCGACACACTGGCCAGCACCTGGCCGAACTTCAGGTTGCACGGGCCGAACACGCCGCTGAGGCGATCGGCCAGGGCGATCTCCTGCGGCGTGCACAGGCCGTGGTGGCTGATCGCCCACTTCAGCTGGTCCAGCGACCAGAACAGCGGGCTGGTGCCGCACAACGCCTGCGCCAGTGCATCCACGGTCCAGAGCCCGGCGATCACCGCCAGGCCGTTGAAGGTGGTGCGGCGACCGCGCGGCGTCGCCACCGCCATCGCCACCAGCCACAGAAACGGCAGGAAACGCAGGTCCACCGCCGATTCGCGCAGTGCCAGCGGCACGTCCACCGCGCCCAGCGCCGACAGCGGCTGCGGCAGCCAGTAGGTGAGGAACAGCAGCGTGGTCAGCGCCCAGGCCGGGCCGCTGAGCAGGCGCGCGCCGCCGCGGAAGCGGCTGTGCAGCAGGCGCGCCAGGGTGACCAGGGCGCCCAGCGCCAGCACCCCGGCGGCCAGGCCGGGCGCCGGCCACAGCGCGACGAACACCAGCACCCACACCGGCGCCCAGCGTTCGCGGACTTCGGGCAAGGCAGAAGCGGACAGGGAACCGTCAGGGCCGGAGTTCGTCATAGATCGCCAGGGTGCTGCGCTGCATCGCCTGCAGCGTATAGGGAAGCGTGGCCGGCGGCGCCGGCGGTTGTGCCAGCAGTGCGCGCGCGGCCGCCAGCAGGGCCACGGCGTCGAAGGTCGCCACTGCGCCGGCGGGCTGCAGCTGCGCCAGCAATTCGCCGACCCCGCCATGCGCCCAGCCCAGCACCGGCCGCCCGACCGCCAGCGCTTCGACCACGGTGCGACCGAACGCCTCGGGCTTGCGCGACAGCTGCAGCACCAGGTCGCTGGCGGCGTAGGCGTCGGCGATGCGCGCGGTCGGCGGCGTGAACGCCACCGCGTCGGCCACGCCGAGGGTCGCCGCCTCGGCTTCCAGTTCGCGGATGTAGGCCTCGCGCCCGGCCTCGCGCGCGCCCGGCAGCCACAGCCGCGCGTCGCGTCCCTTGCCGCGCAGCGCCGCCAGCAGACGCAGCGCGTCGGCGTGGCCCTTCAGGCGGGTGCCGCGCCCCGGCAGCAACAGCAGCGGCCCATCCCCGGCCAACGCCGGCGCCTGACTGACGGCCCAGGCCCGCGCCTGTGCATCGGGCCAGGGACGGCGCGGGAACTGCGCCGGATCGATACCGCGCGGCACCACCCGCAGGCGCGCCGGGTCGGTCTGCGGATAGTGCTGCAGCACGTAGTCGCGCACAGTCTCGGACACGCAGATGACCCGCTCGCCGCGGGTCATCACCGCGCTGTAGCGGCTCGGCGAGTTGAGCCCGTGCACGGTGGTGACCAGGCGCGGACGCTGTGCCGCCGGCATGCCCTGCAGCGCGCGCCAGCCCAGCCAGGCCGGCAGCCGCGAGCGCGCGTGCACGATGTCCGCGCGCTCGCGCGCGAACAGGCGCCGCAGCGCCGGCACGTGGCGCAGGGTCAGCAAGGATTTGCGACCGATGTCCAGGGCGATGTGTTCGGCGCCGGTGGCGGCCAGCGCCGGCAGCAGCCGGCCGCCGGCCGACACGACCACGGCGCGATGCCCGGCCTCGACCAGGGCCTGGGCGATTTCCAGGGTGGACCGCTCGACGCCGCCGGACTCCAGCGCCGGCAGCAGCTGCACCACGGTCAGGCGGTGCATCGAACCCGGATCAGTCGACCAGCACGAAGACCGCGCCGCAGTACGGGCACTTGGCTTCCAGGCCCGGCTCGTCCTCGATCGGCAGGTAGACCCGCGGATGCGAGTTCCACAGCGCCATTTCCGGGGTCGGGCAGCTCAGCGGCAGGTCGGCGCGGCGCACCTCGTAGCGCGTCTGGGCATTGGCGGGCGCGGTGGCGGTATGGCTCATGGCGGTGGGGACACGGCAAAAAGGGACAGGCGATTCTAGCAGCCCGTCCCGCCACGGGCGCGGTGCGCGGCGGCGGCCCCAGGCGGTCCTTTCACGCGCCTTTCCGGTTCGCTTGATACGGAACCAACGCGCCACTATGCTGGCATCACGCGGCGCCGACATGCCGCTATGAGGTGTCTCGTGGATATAGGTGTGCGTTTGATGCAGGCGCGGCGAAATGCCGGTTTCACACTGCGCGAGCTTGCCGCCTTGCTGGGCGTGGCGCATAGCACCCTGGGTCATTGGGAGAACAACCGTTCGGTCCCCAATGCCCGGCATTTGCTGAAGATCGCCGAACTTACCGGCGTCGATGCGTATGTGCTGCTGACCGGCAAGCCGTCCAAGCTGAACCAGACCGACAGCGACAGCCTGCCGTTGCCGGTGGGCAAGCGCATGGCCTGAGCGCGGCGCGGCGCCACTGGCGCCGTCCCCGTGCCCGGCTCGACCCCGCGCAGCCCAGGTGCCGGCTGCGCGTGAAGACGCGACTCGCACTGCGACGCTCGCTGTCGCCCCGATATGAAACCGCTTCCAGCCCCGCCCTTTCGCTGATCTCGCCGCAATCCGGCGCAGCGGTTGCGGCACTCTTGCCGCTTCAGCGCCACTCCCTCACTGCCCCTGACGCAATCGCGGTTGCCTTCCCTGCCAGTCACTCCGTCTGCGGCGACATCGCGCGCTCAGGCACGGCCTCGCGCACGACTCGCACGTGAGGCGCGCGCAGCGCGCGAGCGGATCTCCTGAAGACATGAGGGTGGCAGCCGTGCTGCCAGCCGTGCCGTGTGCGCACGCCCGAAGCGCCGCTTGAGCACATGCAGCCGCACCGGCACCGCAGTCATGCGGGCCGGTGCGGACTGGAAGCCGCGTGGCGGCTTATTTTTCCGCTTCGAGCTGCTTGCGGATCTGCGCGTCGACCGCGGCGATCGCGGTCATGTTCATCACCCGGCGCGAAGTGGCGCTGGTGGTGAGGATGTGCACCGGCTTGGAGATGCCCATCAGGATCGGGCCGATCGCCACACCGTCGGTGAACACGCGCACCAGGTTGTAGGCGATGTTGGCCGCTTCCAGGTTCGGCAGCACGAACAGATTGGCGCGGCCCTTCAGCGTGCTGTTGGGCATGATCTGCTTGCGCAGCGCCTCGTCCCACGCGGTGTCGCCCTGCATCTCGCCGTCGATGTTGAGTTCGGGCTTGCGCTTGAGCAGCGCCTCGCGCACCTGGCGCATCTTCAGCGCATCGCGCGAATCGTGGCTGCCGAAGTTGGAGTGCGACAGCAAGGCGATGTTCGGCTCGATGCCGAACAGCTTCAGGCGATAGGCGGCCTGCAGCGTGGCTTCGACGATCTGCTCCACGCTCGGATCTTCCTGCACGTGGGTGTCGACGAAGAAGAACGCGCCCTGCTGGTTGATCACGCCGGTCATCGCCGAGGTCGAACTGACCCGCGGCTCCAGCGGAATCACGCTGCGCGCGTAGCCGAGCTTCTTGTGGAAGCGGCCGACCACGCCGGTGAGCAGCGCATCGGCTTCGCCGCGCGCGACCATCACCGCCGCGATCAGCGTCGGCCGCGAACGCATCAGCTCCTTGGCCGCGGTGACGGTGACGCCGCGGCGCTCGGTGAGCGCGTGGTAGTACTGCCAGTAGTCGTTGAAGCGCGGATCGTCGTGGATGTTGGTGATCTCGAAATCCACGCCGGCAGTGATGCGCAGGCCCAGGCGCTGGATGCGCGCCTCGATCACGTCGGGACGGCCGATCAGGATCGGGAACGCCAGGCCCTCGTCGATCACGCTCTGCACCGCGCGCAGCACCACTTCCTCTTCGCCCTCGGCATAGACCACGCGCTGCTTGTCGGCGCGGGCGCGGTCGTACACCGGCTTCATCATCAGGCTGGTGCGGTAGACGAACTGGCTGAGCTTGTCGCGGTAGGCGGCCATGTCGGCGATCGGCCGCGTGGCCACGCCCGAATCCATCGCCGCCTGCGCAACCGCCGAGGACAGCTCGACCAGCAGGCGTGGATCCAGCGGCCGCGGAATCAGGTAGTCGGGACCGAAGCTCGGCGTCTCGCCGCCGTAGGCCGCGCCGAGGTCGGAGGCCTCGCGCCGCGCCATCGCCGCGATCGCCTTGACGCAGGCGATCTTCATTTCCTCGTTGATGCCGGTGGCGCCGACGTCGATGGCGCCACGGAACAGGTAGGGGAAGCACAGCACGTTGTTGATCTGGTTCGGATAGTCCGAACGGCCGGTGCCGATGATCGCGTCCGGACGCACCGCCTTGGCTGCCTCCGGCGTGATCTCCGGATTCGGATTGGCCAGGGCGAAGATCACCGGCTGCGGCGCCATCGTCGCCACCATCTCCGGCTTGAGGATGCCGGCGGCCGACAGGCCGAGGAAGATGTCCGCGCCCTCGACGATCTCGGCCAGGGTGCGCTTGTCGGTATCGCGGGCGTAGCGCGCCTTGTCCGGGTCCAGGTCGGTGCGGCCGGTGTGGATCACGCCGTCGCGGTCCAGGGCCAGGATGTTCTCCGGCTTCAGGCCCAGCGAGACCAGCATGTTGACGCAGGAGATGCCGGCCGCGCCCATGCCGGTGGTGGCCAGCTTGACCTCTTCGATCTTCTTGCCGGTGACCACCAGCGCATTGAGCACGGCCGCGCCGACGATGATCGCGGTGCCGTGCTGGTCGTCGTGGAACACCGGGATGTTCATGCGCTCGCGCAGCTTGCGCTCGACGATGAAGCACTCCGGTGCCTTGATGTCTTCCAGGTTGATGCCGCCGAAGGTCGGCTCGAGGCTGGCGATGATGTCGACCAGCTTGTCCGGATCGTTCTCGTTGATCTCGATGTCGAACACGTCGATGCCGGCGAACTTCTGGAACAGCACGCCCTTGCCTTCCATCACCGGCTTGGACGCCAGCGGGCCGATGTTGCCCAGGCCCAGCACCGCGGTGCCGTTGCTGATCACCGCCACCAGGTTGCCGCGCGCGGTCAGTTCGCTGGCCTGTTTCGGATCGGCGACGATGGCCTCGCAGGCGAAGGCGACGCCCGGCGAATAGGCCAGGGAGAGATCGCGCTGGGTCAGCATGGGCTTGGTCGCGGAGACCTTGATCTTGCCCGGCGGCTGCTGGCGGTGATAGTCGAGGGCGGCCTGTTTGAAATCGTCGTTTGACATCGAGGGCTTCTTTTGTCGAAAGGCGCGGAGGCCCGGAATTCTACCCCCAGCCGCAGGAGCGGTCCTGTCTGGCGGCTGTCGCCACGGCCTTGGGGGCAGGAAAAAAGCAACGCGCCGGCAAGGCCGGCGCGTCGTGTGATGCAAGGGATCAGCGCGTGGCGAGCGGTTCGGCCGCCACCGCCGGCAGCGGCACGGCCTCGCCATCCAGCGCCAGGCGCAGGCGGTCGCGATCCAGCGCATTCTCCCAGCGCGAGACCACCACGGTGGCCACCGCATTGCCCATGAAGTTGGTCAGCGAGCGGCACTCGCTCATGAAGCGGTCCACGCCCAGGATCAACGCCATGCCGGCGACCGGCACTTCCGGCACCACCGCCAGCGTCGCCGCCAGGGTGATGAAGCCGGCGCCGGTCACACCGGCCGCGCCCTTGGAGCTGAGCATCGCCACCAGCAGCAGCGTGATCTGATGGCCCAGAGTGAGTTCGGTGTTGGTGGCCTGCGCAATGAACAGCGCCGCGAGCGTCATGTAGATGTTGGTGCCGTCGAGGTTGAACGAGTAACCGGTGGGCACCACCAGGCCGACCACCGACTTCTCGCACCCGGCGCGCTCCATCTTCTCCATCAGCGACGGCAGCGCCGATTCGGACGAGGACGTGCCCAGCACCAGCAACAGTTCCGTCTTGAGGTAGCGGATCAGCTTGAAGATCGAGAAGCCGCACAGATAGGCGACGGCGCCGAGGATCACCACCACGAACAGCAGCGAGGTGACGTAGAACGAACCGACCAGCCAGGCCAACTGCACCAGCGAGTGCAGGCCGTGCTCGCCGATGGTGTAGGCGATCGCGCCCAGCGCGCCGATCGGCGCGGCCTTCATCAGGATGTGCACCAGCTTGAACACCGGCGCGATCAACGCCTCCAGGAAGTTCAGGACCGGCTTGCCGCGCTCGCCGACCATGGCCAGCGACACGCCGAACAGCACGGCGACGAACAGCACCTGCAGCACGTTGGTCCCGACCAGCTTGCCGTTGACCACCTGGTCGCCGGTGAACGCGCCGAGCAGCGAGTTGGGGATGATGTCCATCAGGAAGCCGACCAGGGTCAGGTCGTGCGACTTCTGCACGTAGCTGGCGACCTTGCTCTGGTCCAGCTTGGCCAGGTTGACGTCCATGCCCGCGCCGGGCTGCACCACGTGCGCGACGATCATCCCCACCACCAGCGCCAGGGTGGAGAAGAACAGGAAGTACACCATCGCCTTGCCGAACACCCGGCCCACCGTCTTCAGGTGCGTCATGCCGGCGATGCCGGTGACGATGGTCAGGAAGATCACCGGCGCGATGATCATCTTCACCAGCTTGATGAAGGCATCGGCCAGCGGCTTGAGCTGCGTGGCGAACTGCGGCTCCAGATGGCCGAGTACGGCACCGATGACGATGGCCACCAGCACCTGGACGTAGGTATGCCGGTAGAACGGCACCGGCCGCGGCGCAGGGCTGGCCGGGGAAGTTGAGATATGCATCGAAGGCGCTCCGGGACGGTCCGCCCACCCGACGCGGGTCGCGGAATGCTGCCTTTGTACGCGTCGCCGGCGTCTAAGCAGATAACCTATTGGTACTAGGCCCAGCGCCGCGCCGTGTCGACGCGGTTACAGTGGCGCGGCAGGCTCACGGAAGGGCTGACGCAACGCCGCACGCAGACGCCGCCCCTCGCGGCCGATGGCGGCGTGGCCGCCATCGCAGCGCACGTCTTCAGGGGGAGACGGCGCCGCAGGACTGCAACATCGCCGTAAAGAACGGCCGGGCGCGTCCGCTATTGCATGCAGGGGGCATCGCGTCCGGCACCGTGTCCGCATCGCAGCGGCCTCGCCGTTCGCGTGCGGTCCACCACCGCACTGCCCGCGCCATCCATGGCACCACCAGCCCGGCCGGGGACTGCCGCGCCTTCATTCCTTACCGAGACGACTCCATCATGCGCCACACTCTCCTCTTCGCTGCGCTGGGCCTGACCGCCGCCGCTCCCGCCGTCGCCGCCAACGGTTTCGACGACTGGCCGACCAAGGTCGCCTTCAACGACGGCACCGAACTGGCCGTGACCGGCAACTACGCCTACGACTGGAACAACTTCTCCAACGACGACGGTCGCCTGGAGGACGACAACGCGTTCCGGCGCAAGGAGTTCGGCGCCACGTTGAAGAAGAAGGGCGTGTACGACGCGATGGTGTACTTCGACTTCCAGTCCAAGCTGTGGCTGGACGTGTTCTTCCGCTTCGAGACCAAGGCCCTGTTCGGCGCCGACTACGGCAAGGTGCGCCTGGGCTACATCAAGGTGCCGGTGGGCCTGGAAGGCGTGACCAGCTCGCGCGCGGACAGCTTCATGGAAGTGGCGCTGCCGGTGCAGGCCATCTACCAGGGCCGCCGTACCGGCGTGGAGTGGACCTTCGAGCGTCCGCAATACCTGCTGCAGGCCGGCGCCTACGGCGGCAAGGACCTGCAGGGCGACAACCCCGGCACCACCCAGGCGGTGCGCGGCGTGTGGACCCCGTTCAAGGCCGACGGCGACGTGCTGCACCTGGGCCTGGCGTACTCGCAGGAGAATCCGCGCGGCTACCACAACGGCCTGGACGTGAGCTTCAGCCCGCGCGCGCGCTTCCGTGCGCGTCCGGAAGCCGGCCTGACCGACGTGCGTCTGATCGATTCGGGCACGCTGGTCGACGTCGACCAGGTGCGCCGCACCGGCCTGGAGGCGATCTGGATCAAGGGACCGTTCTCGATGCAGGGCGAGGCGCTGCGCGCCGACGTGACCCGCGACAACGGCCGCCCCGACTACACCGCCGACGGCCAGTACGTGTTCGCCAGCTACGTGCTGACCGGCGAATCGCGGCCGTACAGCGCCGGCAACGTCGGCAACATCAAGCCGGCCAACGCCTACGGCGCGGTCGAGCTGCTGGCGCGCTACAGCCGCCTGGACCTGGACGACGGCACGGTGCTCGGCGGCCGCCAGCACGACTGGACCTTCGGCGCCAACTGGTACCTGACCAGCCACTTCAAGTTCCAGGTCAACTACGTGCGCGCCGATGCCGAACGCGCCGGCGTGCACGTCAAGCCGAACTCGCTGGACGTCCGCGCCCAGGTCCAGTTCTGAGCCAGCGCACGCCGGCCGATCCGAGGCGATCGGCCGACGTGCACCCCGCTGCGCCAGCCGCAAAGGCTGCGCAGCGAACCGCAGGAGGGGCCTCGGCGATGCCAAGGCCCCTTGGGTGATGCGGCCTCGCCGCCCGTAGCGTGTTCGCGGCACATCCGCAAGACGACACCGGCGACGTTCCCTGATGCGATCGCCGTTGCACCTGCCGGCGGTTTCGGCTCGTTGGCGGTCCGCGACGCCAGCCATCTGCGCCGCATGCCGCAAACGGCAGCGCACCCTCTAAGCTGATGCGGTCCCGGTCGCCGCGTTCTTCCGCATGCCCTCGCTCCTGCGCCATCGTCGCCTGATCCTGCTGCTGGTCGTCATCGTCGGCGGCATGGTGCTGGCGATGCTGTCGGCGCAACACGTCGCCGAACAGCGCGCGCTGCGCGCCGAGAGTGTGCAACTGCGGCAACAGCTGGAGCTGTATGCGCAGACCCTGCAGCAGCGCATCGACCGCTACCGTACCCTGCCGCAGGTGCTGGCGCTGGATCCGGAACTGCGCGACGCCCTGACCCATCCGCTGGACGCGGCCACCCAGCAGCAGTTGAACCTGAAGCTGGAGCGCGCCAACGACGTCACCCGCTCCTCGACCCTGACCCTGATCGATGCCAACGGCGTGGCCCTGGCCGCCAGCAACTGGCGCCTGGCCAGCAGCAACGTCGGCGCCGACTACAGCTTCCGTCCGTACGTGAAGCAGGCATTGGCGCAGGGCAAGGGCCGCTTCTACGGCATCGGCATGACCACCGGCGTGCCCGGCTACTTCCTCTCGCAGGCGATCCTCGACGCGCATGGACGCCCGCTCGGAGTGATCGTGATCAAGATCGAACTGGCCGCGCTGGAGCACGAATGGCTGCGCGTGCCCGACGTGGTGCTGGTCAGCGACAGCCATGGCGTGGTGTTCCTGTCCAGCCGCGACGTCTGGCGCTATCGCCAACTGCAACCGCTCAGCGCGCGCGAGCGCGACGAACTGCTGGCCACCCGCCAGTACGCGCAACAGACGCTGCTGCCGGCGCGACGGCGGGTGCTGGAGACGCTGGACGACGGCGGCCAGGTGATGCGCATCGACATGCCGGCGCAGCCGGCGCCGCTGCTGTGGCAGAGCATGGCGCTGCCGGAGGGCGGCTGGCGCCTGCACTTGCTGCACGACGTCGGCGGCAGCCGCGCGGCCGGCCGCGCCGCCGCGCTGGCCGCGGCCGGGATCTGGCTGGCGCTGTCGTTCCTGGGCCTGCTGTTCCAGCAGCGCCAGCGCCTGGCACGGCTGCGCCAGCGCAGCCGGCGCGAACTGGAGGCGTTGCTGCAGCAGCATGCGCAGGAGCTGCGCACCGCCCAGGACGGCATCGTGCAGGCCGCGCAGCAGGCCGACACCGGCCTCAGCCGCAGCCTGGAGCACCTGCCGCAGGGCGTGGTGATCATCGATGCGCAACTGCGCCTGGTGGCGTGGAATTCGCGCTATCTGGAGATCTTCCGCTTCCCGCCGGAACTGATCCGGGTCGGGCGCCCGATCGAGGATGTGTTCCGCTACAACGCGCGCCGCGGCCTGCTCGGCCCCGGCCCGGTGGAAGCGGCGATCCAGCGCCGCCTGGACCACCTGCGCAGCGGCCGTCCGCACATGCGCGAGAGCGAGAAGGACGACGGCACGGTGCTGGAGATCCGCGGCAATCCGCTGCCCGACGGCGGCTTCGTGACCAGCTACGCCGACATCACCAGCTACAAGAACGCCGCGCGCGAACTGCGCTCGCTGGCCGACGCGCTGGAGCATCGCGTCGCCGAGCGCACCCACGACCTGGCCGAGGCCAAGCGCGAGGCCGAGAACGCCAACCGCTACAAGACCCGCTTCGTGGCCTCGGCGGTGCACGACCTGCTGCAGCCGCTCAACGCCGCGCGCATGTTCGTCTCGGCGCTGCGCGGCAAGCTGCACGAGGCCGATGCGCGGCAGATCGCCGACCATGTCGACAACGCGCTGGCGGCGCAGGACGCGATCCTCAACAGCCTGTTGGACATCTCGCGACTGGAAGCGGGCACGTTGAAGACGCAGGTGCAGGATCTGGCGCTGGACCCGCTGCTGCAGACCCTGGCACGCGAGTTCGGCATCGTCGCCGAAGGCCGTGGGCTGCGCCTGGACTACGTACCGACCCGCGCCACCGTGCGCAGCGACGCGACCCTGCTGCGGCGCATCCTGCAGAACTTCCTGTCCAACGCGGTGCGCTACACCCCGCGCGGACGGGTGCTGCTGGGTTGCCGGCGCGACGGTGCGCAGCTGCGCATCGAAGTGCACGATCAGGGACCGGGTATTCCCGACGCCCTGCAGCAGGAGATCTTCGAAGAATTCCGCCGGCTTGGCGACGGCGTCGCCAACGATCGCGGCGCCGGCCTCGGCCTGGCGATCGTGGAGCGCATCGGCCGCCTGCTCGGCCACCGTATCGGCCTGCGCTCGCAGTTGGGCCGCGGCAGCGTGTTCTCGGTGACCGTGCCGCTGGGCGATGCCGCTGCGGCGCAACGCCAGCTGCCGGCGGCGATGGCCAGCGACAACGGCGACGACCCGATCCTGCATGGCTGCCGGGTCTGGTGCATCGACGACGACCCGCGCGTCTGCGAGGCCAGCCGGACCCTGCTGACGCGCTGGGCATGCCAGGTGGAACTGGCCGCCGGCCCGGACCAGGCGCTGGCCGCAGCGCAGCCGGCACAGGCGCCGGAACTGGTATTGCTGGACGTGCGCATGGGCGACTGCCACGGCCCGACCCTGTTCGCGCAGCTGTGCGCACGCTGGCAGGCCGAGCCGCGGGTGATCCTGGTCACCGCCGAAGCCGATCCGGCGCTGCGCACCTTGGCACAGGACCGCGGCTGGGGCTTCCTGGCCAAACCGGTCCGCGCGCCAGCCCTGCGCGCGCTGATGACGCAGATGCTGCTGCGGCGTGGGTGAGGCTTTTGCTTGGGTTTGGTTTGGTTTTGGGTTTGGGGAGTTTGGATCTCTAGCTGCCGTACCCTCATCCGCCCCTGCGGGGCACCTTCTCCCGGGGG